>JBKJSV010000047.1:0-3515 GCA_046595755.1 Candidatus Doudnaibacteriota bacterium
GGAAAAATTAGCGTTGAGTGAGGGAGGTTGTTTGGACATAACTAATTGAAGATACCGGTACCATATTAATTATGGTCGGATCACCCTGAATCCTTTGTAAAGATTGTAATTCCGCTGTTTGTATTTCTAAATTTTTTTGCTCTTCTCGCAACTGTGTTATCTTTTTTTGCATGGTACTAATCTCATATCCCTTTGTAGAAAAACTGTTCACCTGTATTAAGTAAACAATCACCATCAAGACACCTAAGCCTAAAATCGCAGCGCCAACTAAGGGAGTTTGCATTTTTAGTTCGGCACGAGAAACCTTAGAACCTACTTTTTCCAAGTGGTACCCTGGCAATTGGAGCGAGAGAGCGAAATGTTTACCCATATTTTTTGATTTTTGTTTTTTGGTTGATTAAATTTTTTGAATGACCCTTAACTTCGCGGGAGCACTACGACTATTTCCTATTATTTCCTCTTGACTAGCAGTTATAATTTTCCTAGTTAATATTTTACCCTCTGGGGTTTTTCCACACCTGCACTCCGGGAAATCCGAAGGACAAATACACCCTCGAGCTTTTTCTAAGAAAAACTGTTTAACCATTCGATCCTCGAGGGAATGGAAGCTTATTACCGCGAGCTTACCGTTTGGGGCGAGAGCTTCAAAGGCGTTAGGGAGAAAATTTTTAAGATTATCCAGTTCATGGTTTACCTCTATTCTTAATGATTGAAATATTCTTCTAGCATTATCACCGGCTTTGAAACGTAAAGCAGCCGGTAAGCTTTTTTTAATTATTTCGAACAACTCGGTTGTGGTTTTTATTTTGGTTTCTTGCCTTCGCGCAACAATGGCACGCGCGATACGAGAACTATGCTTATCCTCACCGTAATCATCAAATATCTTTTTCAAGTCTTGCTCTTCATAGTGATTCACTATGTAAGCGGCATCAAAAGGTTCTTTGTGCCGATTCTGGGCTGTCGCCTCAGGATCAAAGCGCATATCTAAAGGTTCGTCCTTTTGAAAACTAAAACCTCGATGTGATCCTTCTAGATCGTAACTTGAGATACCAATATCGATGAGTATCGAATCAACTTTTTCTATACCTAGATCGTTAATGATTTTTTTAACGTAACGGTAATTATCTTTAAGTAATATTATCTTCGAAGTAAGCTTTGCTTCTTTGATTTTCTGGGTAGCAACTTCGATCGCGAAAGGATCAACGTCCAGACCGATTAATGTACCATTAGGCTGGATTCTTTTCGCCAACTCAACGCTATGACCGCCTCCCCCCAATGTACCGTCTACAATTATCTGTCCTGGCTGCGGTTCAAGCTGTGCAAGTATTTCGTTTAGCAGAACTGGTATGTGGAATGTCATCTATACTCCAATCTCTCCTAGCTGTTCAGCAATCTTTGTACTATCTTTTTCCGTAGCTTTTTTATACTTCAACCATCGATCCTCGCTCCAAATTTCCAAACGGTTGAATAGACCGGCAACCACCACCTTCTTACTGATACCGGCAAAGGATCTTAGGTAATCCGGAAGAATTATTCTACCAGCTTTATCCATTTCGCAATCCATAGCCCCCGCTAACATTAAACGTGAAAAAGCGCGGGTATTTGCTTTGGAGAACGGCAACTCGGCCAGCTTCTCTGCCAACTTTTGCCATTCCGGTAGGGTGTAGAGAAACAAAGAGTTATCTAAACCTCTTGTCACAACGGCTTTTCCTTTCAAATCATTACGAAACTTTACAGGCACTGACAGCCTGCCTTTCTCGTCTATGCTCAAGGTATATTCGCCGATAAACATTTTTTGTTTCTTTTTAGCTCAGTAGAGAGCAGGAACGAGGTAAAAAGATATTTACCCACTTATCCCCACTTCACTCCACTTCTTACCACTACATAACAAGTATATGCCACAATTTCCCATAGGTCAAAAAGACATTTCGACCACAAGATGTGGGAAACCAAATAAAAAAATCGCTTAGGTAAGCGATTTTATAAAAACTAAGATTAAATCTTTTTTTATCTTATCCACCCCCGGACGTAACTTTTTTGTTTCTGTTACGGCCACCCTTAAACTTAATTCGAGCGACATGATTCGCGGCAATCCCAAAGGCAACCCCGACATTCAGGCTCTCCTTTTTGCCATACATGGGTATTTCTACGATTTCATCAGCCAACTTTAATATCTCTTTAGGCAAACCCTTTGGCTCATACCCCAACACCAATGCCATAGGGAAAGAAGGTTTCCAAGAATTCAGATTCTGGCTTTTTTCTTTTACCTGCTCCAAAGCAATTATTTTTATCTTATCTCGCTTCAATTTTTTAATTAGCCGTACTGCCTGCCGATGGTATTCCCAAGGGACATACTCATCAGCCCCTAAGGCAACTTTCGATATCTCTTTACGAGGAGGTCTTCCGGTAATTCCAGTTAAAAAAAGTCTGTCCACACCAAAAGAGTCTCCTGTTCTAAAAATTGCCCCGACATTAAAAAGGCTGCGGATATTTTGGCAAATAACGTAAAATTCTTTATTAAATTTCAAAGACATGTACTGAGGCATTCTTAACGTCTAACTTGGGTGTATTGGGAAAAATAATATACAGAATTCGGATAATACCAGAGTGAGTTACTACCAAGGGGGTTTTGTCGGAATAATTCTTCTTTAGATCGGCGAGAAAGTGCATCAAACGAACCTTAACTAAACTAATATCCTCCGAATGGAACTTTTTTAAGTCTACACTTAAATGATCTTCAATATACTCCAAGCTTACGCCGGTAACCTGCTCTATTTCTGCCCAACTTTTTCCTTGCAGATTTCCAAAGTCCCTCTCCATTAATTCATCTCTTCGCACCACACCCAACTTCAACTTTTCTGAGATAATCATGGCTGTATGGAAAGCCCGTCGCAATGGTGAAGAAAAAATCATATCGACTTCGACCGGAACGACATTAGCCAGTTCTTCGGCTTGTTTAACACCCCTTTTATCGATATCGATATCGAAGCGCTGACCCATTAAAATCTTATGCAAATTGAACTCTGTTTCCCCATGTCGGGCGACGTAAATCTTCATATTTGTCCTTCCCATTCTTTGTAAAATCTTTTTAAATAATTTTCCATATACTTATGGCGCTCCAAAGCCATCCTTTGCCCAGTTTTAGTATTCATCAAACCTTTCAAAAGCAAGAGCTTCTCATAAAAATGATTTACGGTATGGGTTCCGCCCAATCTGTATTCTTCCGTAGTTTTAAATTTTCGAGGTTTTACTTTCGGATCAAACAAAGAACGGTCCATTTTCCCTCCGTAAGAAAATGCTCTAGCTATTCCGATTGCACCAAGCGCATCTAACCTATCTGCATCCTGAACAATTTGACCCTCGAGGCTTAGCAACACCCTCTTGCCAAAATGGCTTTTAAAACCAGACCGACCCACGATATCAACAACTTTTTCAATTATATCTTTTTCTACTTTTAAGGAATTTAGCCATTTTGGCAAGAGGGTGTTGCTAAGCCTCGAGGGTCAAATTGTTCA
>JBKJSV010000046.1:0-10662 GCA_046595755.1 Candidatus Doudnaibacteriota bacterium
GTGGTGACAAGTTTGATGAAAGAGTTACTGTCGGATACACCTATATGTTGAAGTTGCACCATTTGGTAGACGACAAAATGCATGCTCGTTCTACTGGTCCTTACTCTTTGATCACCCAGCAACCTTTGGGCGGTAAAGCTCAATTTGGCGGGCAGAGATTCGGAGAAATGGAAGTGTGGGCCTTGGAAGGTTACGGAGCTGCTCATACCTTGCAAGAAATGATCACTATCAAATCTGATGACGTTGTTGGAAGAAGCAAGACTTATGAAGCGATTGTAAAAGGGGAGCCGATTAAAAAACCTAACATTCCTGAATCATTCCGTGTCTTAGTGAAAGAGTTACAATCTCTGAGCTTGGAAGTTGAGCTGCTCGGAGCAAACGGCGTTATAGAAGACGATTCGGAGATTAAGGAACCGGTTGAAGCTGCTGCGATGATAGCAACCTCCGAAAGTGAAAAGGGGTTGAACTTTGAACTAGAAGAAGAAAAGGTCGCTGATAAAAAGAAGAAAGGGAAAAAATAATGTTTACCCAATCAGATGAATTCAAGGGAGTAAGAATTAAGCTTGCGAGTCCAGAAACTATTCTTGGATGGTCACATGGCGAAGTTACAAAACCTGAAACGATCAACTACAGAACTCAGCGTCCAGAAAAAGATGGTCTATTCGACGAAAAAATCTTCGGTCCTATTAAGGATTGGGAATGTTATTGTGGTAAGTACAAGCGTATCCGCTACAAAGGAATCGTTTGTGATAAGTGTGGAGTTGAGGTAACTCGAGCTGCTGTTCGTCGTGAGCGAATGGGTCATATTAAACTCGCTGTGCCGGTCGCGCATATTTGGTTTTTAAGAGGGGTGCCTTCTAGAATCGGTTCAATATTAAACTTATCAGTACAAGAACTTGAAAAGGTTTTTTATTTCGCGGCGTATATTATAACCTCTGTAAACGAAGAATCCAGAATAGGAACATTGGATCAGATCGAGTCCGAATTCAAATCCAAGAAAAAAGAGATAGAAGCAAAATACGAAACTTTAATTTCAAAAGCACGACAGTTTAAGGATGGTAAAAAAGACCAAGAACTAGTCGCGGCAGGTATTGATGCCGAAGTTACTCGTTTGCAAGAAGCTTGGAAAAAAGAAGCTGAAAACTTAGATGCAATTCGAGACCAGGCTAGATCTGAATTGAAAACCATTAAAAAGATGCAAATCATTTCGGAGTTAGAGTACCGAGATTTGTCTTTGAAATATGGACCAGTTTTTGAAGCCGGTATCGGCGCGGAAGCCGTAAAA
This sequence comes from Candidatus Doudnaibacteriota bacterium, assembly GCA_046595755.1. Taxonomy (GTDB): domain Bacteria; phylum Patescibacteriota; class Doudnabacteria; order UBA920; family VMFF01; genus JAQBQP01. Next base: position 1,286 of record JBKJSV010000046.1, read on the forward strand.
GGGCTTTTAGAGGAAGTAAACATGGAAGAGATTGCGCGTGAAATGGATGCGGAGCTTGTAAATGTTGAAGGGATGGCGCGCAGAAAATTACTGAAACGTTTAAAATTGGTTAAGTCCATGATCCAAGCCGGTTTAAGACCGGAGTGGATGTTGATTATAAGTTTACCAGTGATTCCACCTGACCTTCGTCCAATGGTTCAATTGGACGGTGGTCGTTTTGCCGCATCTGATTTGAATGATTTATATAGAAGAGTAATCAATCGAAACAATCGTTTAAAAAAGCTTTTGGAAATAAAAGCTCCTGAAGTTATTACCAGAAATGAAAAGCGTATGTTGCAAGAAGCTGTTGACGCTTTGATCGACAACTCCATTCGTCATGGTAAAGAAGTTACAGCTTCAACAGGACAAAAGAGAAAGCTACGCTCCCTTGCTGACATGTTAAAAGGTAAGCAAGGTCGTTTCCGCCAAAACTTGCTTGGTAAGCGCGTAGATTATTCCGGTCGCTCGGTTATTGTGGTGGGACCTCATTTGAAACTTCATCAGTGTGGTTTGCCGAAAAGAATGGCTTTGGAATTGTTCAAACCATTTGTTATCTCCAAGCTTATTTCTAGAGAATTTGCGCACAACGTTCGTTCCGCTAACAAGTTGATTGAACAAGCAAAGAGCGAAGTTTACGATATCTTGGAAGAAGTCACTCAAGGTCATTATGTGTTGCTTAACCGCGCTCCAACTTTACACAGATTAGGATTCCAAGCTTTTCAACCAGTGTTAATTGAAGGAAAAGCTATTCAGTTACATCCAATGGTTTGTGCGGCCTTCAACGCCGATTTCGACGGAGACCAAATGGCGATTCACGTACCTTTAACAGACGCTGCTCAAAAAGAAGCTCGCGAGATAATGGTTTCAGCACACAACTTGCTTAAACCAGCTTCTGGAGACCCAGTGATGACACCCGATAAAGATGTCGTCGTAGGTTGTTACTACATTACAAAAACCCGTGAAGGAATGAAGGGTGAGGGTAAAGCTTTTTCTTCTGTTGATGAAGCTTTGATGGCTTACCACCAGGGAAGTATCCATGTTAAGGCTTTGGTAAAGATTAAAGTTGACGGTCAGATACAAGAGACTTCTGTTGGAAGAGTTATTTTCAATGCGATCCTACCTAAGGAACTAGGTTTCAGAAATGAAACTTTCGACAAAAAGAAACTGCAAGCTTTGGTTCGTGAAGCGCACAAGATGCTTGGAAACGATAAGACCGCAGAATTGATTGACCGAATCAAATCGACAGGATTTTACTACGCGACTAAATCCGGTTTGTCATGGGGTATGGATGATTTAAAGATTCCTGAAATTAAGAAGGAACTTCTTGCTGCTGCGGATATTGAAGTTGAGACTACATATCAGCATTTCAGAGAAGGATTGCTAACCGAACAAGAACGTTATGCTCAGGTTATTGAAATTTGGAGCAAGGTTTTAGAAGAGATGTCTAAGAATGTGACTCAAGCCGTTGATCCAAACGGTTCTGTAAACTCGATGGTGGTTTCTGGGGCTAGAGGATCGTTCTCCCAGGTTTCTCAGATGGCAGGTATGAAAGGTTTGGTGGTTAACCCGGCCGGAGACGTTATTGAGCTTCCAGTAAAGGGTTCTTTTAAAGAAGGTCTTACAGTTTTGGAGTACTTTATTTCGACTCACGGTTCTCGTAAGGGTATGTCGGATACAGCTTTAAGAACAGCTGACGCCGGATACTTAACACGTCGTTTGGTGGATGTAGCTCAGGACATCGTTGTAAATTCCGAAGATTGTAGCACAGAGGGTTACCTTGATGTTACTAGGGCTATGGCAGAACAAATGAATAAAGGTTTTGATCGTCGCTTGTTCGGGCGTATTTCGGCAGAAGATATTAAAGACAAAGACGGCAAAATTTTAGTTAAAAGAAACCAGGGAATTGACGAAGAACGTTCTAAGATAATCGGTGACGCAGAATCCGGTATTGATTCAGTAAAATGTCGTTCGGTTTTGAAATGTAAATTAGTTCGAGGGGTTTGTCGTTTATGTTACGGTTATGATTTAGGGTTTAACGAGATGGTTCAACTTGGAGCTGCTGTTGGAATAGTAGCTGCTCAAGCGATTGGTGAACCGGGAACACAGCTGACCATGCGTACCTTCCATACTGGAGGTGTCGCTGGTTTAGACATCACCCAAGGTTTGCCTAGAGTAGAAGAATTGTTCGAAGCACGTGAACCAAAAGGTCAGGCGTTTGTTTCTGAAATTGATGGCACAGCGTACATCAGCAAGCCAAACAACAAAGAATATTTAATTAGAATTCAAAGCGAAGGCGCTGAAAAAGATGAATATGTCTTAGATGGAACTCAGACTCAGTTAAAAGATGGTGATCGTGTTACAGAAAACGAATCCTTGTTTATAAACCAAGTAGGTAAAGCTGTTAAAGCAAAAGCTGATGGTATTGTTCACTTGGGTGCAGATAAGATTACAGTTGTGCGGGAATCTGAGGAGCACGTTCGGGAATATGTTGTTCCAACATCCTTTTCATTACAACTGAAAGACAAAGATTTGGTGGTAAAAGGCCAACAACTTACAGAAGGTAACCTTAACCTAGGACAGATCTTGGCTTTACGAGGGACACAAGATGCTCAGAATTACATTGTTAAAGAAGTACAAGACATTTATGTGTCTCAGGGTCAAAATATTCATGATAAGCACGTTGAAGTAATCGTTCGTCAAATGTTTTCGAAGATGAGAATTACCGATTCAGGAGATTCTGAGTTCTTGGTCGGGGATTTGGTAGATAAGGCGCGATTGAATGATACCGATGAAAAGCTTATCGCTGATGGCCGCAAAGGGGCTCAAGCTGAGCAACTTTTGATGGGAATCACAAAAGTTTCCTTAAACACCGAATCATTCTTAGCCGCAGCTTCGTTCCAAGAAACCACTCGTGTATTAATTGAAGCAGCTTTAGCTGGTAAGACCGATACCCTAAGAGGTTTGAAGGAAAACGTAATTATCGGTAAGTTGATTCCGGCTGGTACAGGTTTCGATCCGGCTGCAACAACCATGCCGATAGAAGCAGAATTAGTGGTAGGACAAGAAGAAGTCGACGCTTAATAGGAAATTGAAAACACCCTCGATCGTGAGATCGAGGGTGTTTTGTTTTCTTACTTGTTCCTCCTAATAAAGTTGGTCGTTGTACTTCTGGAGCAGTAACTTCCCGTTCTTGCCTTGTCCTGGTTCGCCGCGGTAGATAGTTACCCCGCAGTTAACAGGTTTTTCCTTCTCGTCGAGATGTTGGAATTGCTCGACTCCCAGTCGCTCGAGGTTGGCTCGCATCGAGAGAATGGTCAGGTGATGCGTGAACGCGAACACTGACTGTCCGGCAAATTCGCGCACCAATGTGCCGTTCCAGTCCCTGATCCGGTCTCTGACATCGGGAATGTTCTCGCCGTTGGGGAAACGATAGTCATACCCGCCGAGCAGATTGTAGAGCGCGGCCTGATCCGGGTGGAAGGTATGGAATACCCGCCAGTCATTGTAGAGCAACGACAACCCATGATCTTTTTCACGAATGCGCTCGTCCTCGTAAACAGTTGCATGAGCAAGCGCAGGCCAGACATCTTGCATGATACGCAATGTATCGCGGGTGCGCTTGTAGGGTGAAACCATGACTACGTTTGGCGGCAGGATTGATCCGGCTCTAGAAAGTTTCTCCAGCTGTTCACCGGTTCGAAGGGCCTGCTTGATACCCTCCCCAGTCAGTTCGGTGTCGCGATCGCTGCAGCGAAGGGCGAATTGTTCTTGTATTGCGCTTGCTTGCTCGCGCAAACCTTCCTGCTTCCGAAATTCCCGAGGGAAATCGGGTTTATCCTCGAAAGCTTGAACGAAATTCTGGTAACGGTTGCTCCTTTCCTTGCGTTGCCGCAACTCATTGTACGCCGATTGGGCGTGACGGATGAGCACAAGCTGTTTGGGCCACTTCATGGGCCTCCGGGTTGATTGTGGTGCTCCTTAAAAGGAGCCCTATAGCTTGTCATAAAATTTGAGATTTTGCAACAATAAAAAACTGCTCTTTCGAGCAATTTTTTATTTCGGCCAAGTGGTCGTGATCAAGAGTTTTTCTTGATCCAGATTTTTCCAAAGCTCTTCTGTTATAAACGGCATGAACGGATGTAGGAGTTTCAAGGCCTCCTCTAAGGTGTATCGCAAGATTTGCTGAGTGCTATCTTTTAAATCAGGGTCCTGTAGTTGTAACTTGCTCGCTTCGATGTATTTGTCCGCCAGCTCGTACCAGACAAATTGATACAGTCCTTGGGAAGCTTCGTGGAAGCGATATTCTAGAATATCTTTTGTCGTCGATGAAATTAGTTCGTTTAGCTTTGAGAGGATTTCCTTGTCTTGTTCGGTTTTTCCTTGCGGAGAAGTTGAAGTCGGGGATTCGGAATTTGCTAAAACGTAGCGCGCAATATTCCAAATCTTATTGGCAAAGTGCTTCATGCCTTTAACTTTTTGTTCGTCGAAGATAACATCGTTGCCAGGCGCTGCTCCGAAAACTAAAGATATTCTAAGCGCATCGGCTCCGTATTTTTCAACCATTTCGAGTGGGTCAATACCGTTTCCTAAAGACTTGCTAAACTTCCTTCCTTTATTGTCCCTGACGATACCGTGCAAGGCAACTTCGTGGAAGGGGACTTGTCCGGTTAAACTTGTTGTCATTAGGATCATACGTGCTACCCAAAAGAAAAGAATTTCGTATCCCGGCATTATTAGAGATGTTGGGTGGAAAGTTTTAAAGTCCTGAGTTTTATTTGGCCAACCCAAAGTGCTGATAGTCCAAAGACCGGATGAATACCAGGTATCAAGCGTGTCTGGGTCTTGTAGCCATCCTTCGCCTTCAGGGGCATCGAGACCGCAATAAATCTCTTTTCCCTTATACCAAACTGGAACTTGATGGCCAAACCATAGTTGCCTACTTATACACCAATCCCTTAAGTTATCAATCCAGTTGAAATAAATTTTTTGGTAATTTTCTGGTCCAATTTTAATTTCTCCGCTCTTAACGACCTGTCGCATCAAGCCTTTTAGACTAACTTTAACACCGCTCTCGACTCCTTTTAACTCGGAATATGGAATGCTAAACTCTTTGTTTACATCAATGAACCATTGTAATTTCGGCAAGGGTTCGATTATCGCACCGGTTCTTTCTGAGGTGGAAACATTCTGAACAACTTCTTCTTCTTTCTGAAGTAGATCCTCCGAGCGTAGCCACTCGACAACTAATTCACGGGCTTCAGATGTTTTTTTATCTTTCAAAATTCCATCAACCGACATTTTGGCATACTCATTGACCACCTGCTTTAAAGGTAATTTATGACGTTGCGCGATTTCATAGTCGATCATGGAATGCGCAGGGGTGACACCTAGCGCTCCGGTTCCAAAATCTTTTTCGACACTTTCGTCAGCTATAATTTTTAAATGAATAGGAACTCCACAAAAAACTAAGTCGTATTCTTTTCCAACGAACTCCTTATATCGGTCATCGCTTGGATGAACTGCTACGGCAGTGTCCCCAACTTTAGTCTCCGGGCGAGTAGTCGAAATGGCAATAGGAAAATCTTTGCTGTACTTGAAAGTGTACATTGGAGTTTTTCTTTCTTCACGAACAATCTCGTCATCAGAGATAGTGGTTTGGCCTTTTGGGTCCCAGTTTACAACTCTGTCACCCCGATAAATTAATCCCAAGTCAAACATTGTTTTGAAAGCCGTTCTGACGGAGAGGTTTCTTTTCTCGTCGAAAGTGTAGGCCTCGCGACTCCAATCTAAAGAGGCGCCTAATTTTTTAACTTGATTTATTATTGTGTCGTGACTATTCTGGGCGAATTGATTAACTTTAGAAACAAATTCTTCCCGAGTAAAATCTGTTTTTCTTTTGCCTTCTTCTTTTTCGATTATCTTCACGACTTTAGATTCTGTTGCGATTGGAGCATGATCTGTTCCTGGTAGCCATAATACTTTTCTCCCGCGCATTCTTTGAAATCTAACTATGACATCTTGAATAGTGTCTTCAAAAGCATGTCCTAAGTGTAAGGTTCCTGTAACATTCGGTGGCGGAAGCATCATGGTAAATGGCTCACCTTCCAAAGTATCGGGATTGAAATACCCTGAATCCTCCCAAGTTTTGTAAATATTATCTTCGACTTCTTTTGAGTTGTAAGCAGATGGTAATTCTTTTTGCATAAAGATTTTAAATAAATAAAAAACACCCTTAGGTGTTCAAGTTCGTCTCCTTTCGGGCGACGAGGTGCCAACTTGATTTGTACTTAATTTTTCCGATTACGCTGGATAGCGGTGGAGTCTACATTCCGGCTGATGCCGGTATTCTTTCCACGCCCCTCTATATATAGAGATCCGGTGACGCCGGAATGAGCTTGTCCTTAGGTTATCAGAATGAAAAAGCCTTGTAAAGAGGGGTTTTTGTAGCATTTGACTTACTTTTGACTTGGGCGTATAGTTTATTTGTCAATTGCCGGAACTCACCGGTATGGCGTGGTAAGAAGTACCTCGCTACTGTAGGAGGATTTACAGATGGTACGTCGAGCCTTGGGACTGCTCGTGATCGCGCTGCTTATCGCAGCTGCGATTCCGATTCAGCCCGCAGCAGGCGGCAGTTCACCCCCGGCGGAGTTCGCCCTGGTGGTTGCCGACGAAGCGCCCGCTCAGTTTGGAGCAGGGCAGAAAGCAATGGCAAAGCATGCCGCTTTCACGACCGCATTCGACTGCCTCGAGGTCAGTCCGCTCCCCGAAGATGACGCGGTCGCTCAGAAGCTCGTCGTCGGCGCCTCTTACACGGCATTCAACGGCACGGCGCGCAGTCGTGGTGACCCATTCGCAAGCGGGCGGTCGTACATCGCGGCGTCACTCGTGGCCTCACTCGTATCCGGAAATGCGGTTCTGCAGGTCTCTTCCGACGCCCCGGACTGCCGAGGTCAGTCCAATCCTGCAATCGGTGTCGCGACGTTCGCCCTCGCTGAGCCCGCAACCCGCTCGTCCGCCTGATACCCGTCTGATCCAGAACACCCCTTTCGCGAGGCGGTGATTCAATCTAGCAGCACGTTTCTCTTCGGAGGAACGTGCTGCTTTGCTTTAACAGGGGTTATCCGGATCTTATCAAATTTAGTTGTGGATAAAACTTTGACTTTTTGGCCATTTTATCTTATATTATAAACATATTTCATTAACTATTTAATGAAGATTTAATAGAAAATCAGAGAAAATCTGATTTTACAAAAACAAAAAACAAAAATAAAACTCAAAGAGCCAAATAAATAACAAATTTTTCGCAAAAAGTGGAAAACAAAGGCAAAAAGAGTAAAATACACAGGATAAAAAAGGCTATACTGGCATCAGTTTTAGCCGCTTTTTTGTTTTTACCTATTTTTCGAGCAGACGCTGCTCCTGGTGTGCCAAAAATAGTTAGCTATCAGGGTAGATTAACGGATTCAAGCGGTAATTTACTGGGTGGAAGCGGTACAAATTACTATTTCAAATTTTCAATTTACGATGGCTCTGGTACTAAGCTTTGGCCTACTGGATCACCGACCGCTGTACAGCTGAACGTTATCAATGGCGTTTTTAATGCAAATATAGGTGACACGGCATTAGGCTTTGATGCTTTAACTTATGATTTCCAAACCAATGACACTGTATTTTTACAAGTTGATGTATCCGCTAATGGTAGTACTTATGAGGCATTATCACCAAGAATGCAGATTGGTTCTAGTGCATATGCTATAAATTCTGGAACAGTGCAGGGTAAAACACCGGGAACAGGTGCGAATAATCTGTTGGTATTAGATAATAGTGGGTATATAAATATTGCTGGAAATATTATTTCCTCGGGTGCCTTACAAGGGGGAAGTGGGTTAACTTCCGGCACAGCTCTCTCAATAAATACTGGTAGTGGGTTTACAGGTAATCTGTTGGATTTGCAGGTAAATAGTTCTTCTAGACTTAGCGTTGACCAGGCAGGAAACGTAATTATCGGCGGAAATGTCACTAGTGTGGGTAACATTACGGGCTCCGCATCTTTGACTTTAACTTCCGGAGGATCAAGTGCCTTAACAATCGGCAAAACTGCGGCGGCCACCGTGGTAAATGGATCATCCATTTCATTAAATAGTGATGTTAGTCTTGGTGCTTCAAAGTCTCTTGTGCTCGGTTCTTTTTCCAGTGACCCCGGGGTGTTAACAAATGGAGCTTTATTTTTTAATTCAACCAGTGGTAAATTTAAAGTAGTAGAAGGCGGAGTGGCGAAGGTTGTTTGTAATACCACGGATCTCGGTTGTGGTGCTGGCGGGGGAACGACACTTCAAGCAGCATATGCAGCTTCTTCGAGTCCTGAAATAATTTTAAGTGCTGCGAATGGAGCGCTTACAGTAAGAGACAACGCCACACCGATCGCCGCTAATTTGTTCGAAGTTCAAAATAGTAATGGTTCAACGAGTTACTTCGCAGTTGATGTTTCTGGAGCTATCGCTACTGGTTTGACAGTAAGTGGACAAATAACGTCTACTGTTTCCACCGGAACGGCTCCGTTATCTATTACATCAACTACTCCTGTAGCGAACCTAACACTTTCCGCAGACTCTCAACTGCCAACTATTTCCACTTCTGGAAAGGTTGCTATTACAGGCCTTACCGCTGGAGATTATTCTTCTAAAATTACTTCTGGTTCGTACTCGATTAGTATTAGTGGTAACGCAGCTACTGCCACTACAGCTACCAATGCCAACAACGCCACAACTGTTACTAATGGTGTTTATATAAACGTTGCTAACACTATTACTTCTCCTGCGAATGCATCTGTGCCCTTGAGTTTGAAGCCGGTCGCTTCTACGGGTACTGGAAATATTTTGGATATTTATAATAATGCAGCTACTCCAGTCGTCACCTCTTATTTTAATAGCGCGGGATTGTTTAATGGTTCCGGTGCAGGATTGTCTTCTAGCACTGTTCCTATCGCATCGCTAGTCGCGGGAGATTACTCTACTAAGTTAACATCAGGAACATACGGAATAAACATATCAGGTAATGCCGCTACCGCTACTTCCGCTACCAGTGCAACAAACGCTTCAACTGCTACTGCTCTACAAAACGCTAGAACAATTAACGGTGTCTCATTCGACGGTACAGCAAACATCACAGTAACAGCAGCAGCCGGCACTCTATCTGGAGCTACTCTAAACGCTACTGTTACTGGTTCTTCTTTAACTAGCGTTGGAACTCTTACAGGAGGAGCAACTGGAGCAGGCTTTACAGTCGCTTTAGGTTCTTCAACTATCTCAGGAATATTGGGAGCTACTAACGGTGGT
>JBKJSV010000100.1:0-12309 GCA_046595755.1 Candidatus Doudnaibacteriota bacterium
GAAGTAATTTGTCAGGTTTGGTAAGTAATTAATAAGTAGCAACTAATAATCAATTTATGTCACGTATCGGTAAAAAACCTATCACAATTCCAAACGGAGTAAAAGCCGAGGTAGTAGCAAACGGCTTGAACGTCACTGGACCAAAGGGAACGGTATTCGTACTAGTTCATCCTAAGGTTCAGGCGAATATCTCTGCGTCCGAAATTGTAGTCGATGTTAAAAACCAAGAGAACAAGATGGAAAGATCTCTTTGGGGTTTAACTAGATCTTTAGTTCAAAATGCTGTCACCGGTGTAACTCAAGGATTTGAAAAAAAACTTGAAATAAACGGTGTTGGTTTCAGAGCGGCAATTGCTGGTAAGACGATAACTATGGCTTTGGGGTTCTCTCATCCAGTTATCGTTGAAGTACCAGAAGGATTAAGCGCTGCAATTGAAAAGAACCTTATAACAATTACGGGCATAGATAAACAAGCGGTCGGAGAATTTGCAGCTAAAATTCGATCTTTGAAGAAACCAGAGCCTTATAAAGGTAAGGGTATTAAATATATTGACGAAGTTATCAGAAGAAAAGCTGGTAAGGTTGTTAAAGCAGTTGGAGGCAAATAGAATTATATGATCAATAGACAAATTCTTAAAAAGACACAGAGAGTTAGAAGACATGCCCGCACTCGTGCGAATGTTTCTGGTACTGATTCTCGCCCAAGATTAGCAGTATTTCGAGCTAATCAGCATATTTATGCTCAGCTTATTGATGACACAGCTCAAAAGACTATCGCATCCGTTTCAAGCATGGGATTAAAAACCAAAGGCAATAAGAGTGAGATTGCCGCAGCTGTGGGTACTGAGATCGCAAAGAAAGCTTTGGATAATAAAATTTCTGAGGTAGTGTTTGATCGAGGTGGTAATAAGTACCATGGCCGCGTTAAAGCCTTAGCCGAAGCAGCCAGAACCGCAGGATTAAAGTTCTAATAATAAATATATGATTAAGAAAGACAATAAAAGAGAACGTGGCGGTAAAGAAGTAATGAAACGTGAGTTTGATCAGAAAGTTGTTGAGATCAAGCGTGTTACACGTGTCGTGGCCGGTGGTAAGCGTATGCGCTTCCGAGCCTTGGTTGTTATTGGTGATCGTAAAGGCAAAGTGGGTATGGGTTTGCGCAAAGGTGTTGACGTTGCGGAAGCTGTTAACAAAGCCGTAAATGCCGCTAAGAAAAATATGATCATCGTACCTTTGGTAAACGAAACAATTCCCCACCAGGTCAAGCTAAAATTTGCTTCCAGTCGTATTTTGTTGATTCCTGCTAGACCTGGTACAGGTATTATTGCTGGAGGAGCTTTGCGAAGCGTTCTTGATCTTGCCGGAGTGAAAAATATTCTTTCAAAGATGTTAGGTTCTTCGAATAAAGTAAATAATGTTAAAGCAGTTTTCGAAGCATTTAAAAAAATGAAGTCACCTGAACAAATGAAGAAGATAAGGGAATCACGAAAATAATTTAAATATATGATTAAACTACACGAATTAAAAGTTTTTAAGGGTTCTAAGCGACGTCGCAAAGTAGTTGGTCGTGGTTTGGGTTCCGGTCATGGCACCTACTCAGGACGCGGTGCAAAAGGTCAAAACGCCCGCAAAAGCGGTGGTGTTAGACCCGGTTTTGAAGGTGGACGTCAGCCTTTTATCCGCCAAGCTCCAAAGCTTCGTGGTTTTAAGAGTCCACATAAAAAATCTATCACTGTAATGACCTCATCTTTGAATAAATTTTCTGACGGTGATAAAGTCACAGTTGCTAGCTTATTAGAAAAGGGTATTATCAAAACTATGTCGCCTGTTAAAATTGTTTTAAAAGGTGATTTAAAGAAGAAAGTAGAAGTTTCGGTTCCGGTTTCTGCGGGTGCGAAGGCAGCTATAGAAAAAGCAGGTGGAAAAGCAGTTCCCGGCGCTAAGTAGCTACCTCTGGTGGAGCTTTTGGCTCGAGTCGGTATATGTTAAACTTAAACTATGAATAAAATCTCTCAGATTTGGAAAACAAAAGACCTTAGAACTAAGATTTTAATTATGATCGGGTTACTGATCTTAACTAGAGTTTTGGCTCATGTACCTATTCCAGGTGTTGATGCGGGAAGCCTTAGAAATTTCTTCGATCAAAATCAGCTTTTTAACCTTTTAGATATTTTCTCAGGCGGTGGCTTGTCTAATCTTTCTATCGCCATGCTTGGTGTCGGCCCGTATATCACAGCATCGATTGTCATCCAGTTGCTAACAGTGATAGTCCCTTCTTTTACAGAGCTACAAAAAGAGGGTGGAGAACAGGGTCGTAAGAAGTTAAATCAATATACTAGATACCTAACCGTTCCATTAGCGGTCTTACAGGGATACAGCACGATTCGTTTGTTCCAATCTGCTCAAGGTGGTGGCGCTATCGGTGCTTTTACTCCTTTTCAATGGCTTACTACACTAGCAGCGATTGTGGTTGGAACAATTCTATTGATGTGGTTAGGTGAGTTAATAACTGAGTACGGTATTGGGAATGGTATCTCTTTGATAATTTTTGCTGGTATCGTGGCTAGTTTGCCTCAGACATTGCAACAAACAATTGCCTTATACGATCCGTCGAAGCTTCCTCAAATGATTGCTTTCGGTGTTGTTGGCCTTATCGTTGTCGCAGCTGTTGTATTCGTAACTGAAGCCCAACGTAATATTCCGGTCTCTTATGCAAAGCGCGTCCAAGGGAATAAAACTTATGGCGGAGTCAATACTCATTTGCCGTTAAGAGTTAACCAAGCCGGTGTTATTCCAATTATCTTTGCAATTTCTGTTTTGCTTCTCCCAGGTTTGGTAGCCAATTTCTTTGTCTCCGCTAAAACCGAGGCTGTTGCAAAGTTTGCCACGGGGGTTGTCGCCTTCTTCCAGAACCAAAACTATTACACCGCAATTTATTTTGTCTTAGTAATTCTATTTACTTATCTTTACACTGCAATCGTGTTCAATCCGGATGAAATTGCAGAAAACATCCAGAAAAATGGTGGTTTCGTCCCAGGTATGCGACCGGGCAAGCAGACAGCCGATTACTTGTACAGAGTCTTAAATCGTATTACTGTGTTTGGTGCTTTGTTCTTAGGACTTATTGCCGTTTTACCATTCCTTGTACAATTCTTTACGAAAACTCAATCACTAACTGTTGGTGGTACCAGCTTGCTTATCGTGGTGTCCGTTGTTATTGAAACCATTAAAACTATTGAAGCTCAGATGGTTATGAGAGACTACGATAGTTTTGTTGGGTAGCTTAAACCTTGTAAGATAACTTAAATTCAAAAACTAAAGACCTACATCTTTCCTTTGCAGTGATTAGTGTTAGCAGCAAAGGAAAGATGTAGGTCTTTTTGCTTTTAGATAAACTGTCATTACTTCGCGAGCCAGGGCGTTAAAAAATCTGATATACTGATTATATGAATATACCTAGAACTATTATTTTTATTGGTCCGCAAGGGTCTGGTAAGGGTACTCAAGCTAAAATGTTGGCGGAGAAAACAGGTGCGATTTATGTAGGTACAGGTTCGATGTTCCGTAAGTTTGCCAAAGAAGACACTGAATTCGGACGTTATATTCGTGACCTCCTCGATAGTGGGTTGTTAGCTAGCGATGCTGATGTCGAAAAAGTTCTTCATAGCAAGTTGGATAATATTGAAACTGATCAAGTAGTGATCTTTGACGGAGTTCCTAGGAGATTGTCTCAAGCTGAGTTTTTAATTAATTATATGCGTGTCAGTGGTAAAAGTGATATTCTGACTTTCTCAATTACTTTATCGAAAGAAGATGCTATTCAAAGGATGAGCGCTCGTAGAGTCTGCACGAAATGCGATCTCCCGACGGCACTTTTAGAAAGTATGTCGCCGGAGGATTGCAAAAAATGTGGTGGGGATTTAATGCAGCGAGCGGATGATTATCCAGAGGCTATTAATCGACGTTTAGAAATTTATTATCGTGACACTATTCCTGTTTTAGAATACTTAAAAAAGAATGGGCAATTTTACGAATTAGATGGCACGCGTAGTATTGAGGAAGTACAGGCGGAGATTAATAAAATATTGGGACTTCAATAATGTCAGGAATGTATAAGAGTAAACAGGATATAGAAAAGATCGGTGAGGGTGGCAAGATTCTCCGCTCGATTCTTAAGCAAACTGGTGCCATGGTAAAACCAGGTATTTCAACATGGGAACTAAATAAATTTGCGGAAAAAGAAATAGCCAAAGCCGGTGGACGCGCTGCATTTAAAGGATACGGCTCTAAAGATAATCCATTCCCGTCGGGGTTATGTACTTCTGTGAATTCGGCGGTTGTTCATGGTATCCCAACCAAGAACCCACTGAGGGAAGGTGATATTGTAGGTTTAGACATAGGAATGGAGTTTAAAGGCTTGTACACTGACACAGCTATTACAGTTCCTGTCGGTAAGGTCTCAAAGGATGTTCAGAGGCTTTTGACTGTAACAGAACAGGCATTGGCAGCCGGTATAAAGTCAGCTCGGGTCGGCAATAGGATTGGTGATATTAGCGCAGCTGTGCAGGCTTTCGCGGACAAGGCTAAATTAGGTGTCGTCCGCGATCTCGTTGGGCATGGAGTCGGTTATGACGTTCATGAGGATCCCCAAGTTCCCAATTATGGACGAGCGCACACCGGAAGAGAGCTAAAGGAGGGCATGGTTATAGCAATTGAACCGATGTTTACCCTAGGTGGTCACAAATTGGCCTACGATGCAGAGGATGGATGGACTATTTCCACTGCCGATGATAGTTACGCTGCGCATTTCGAGCACACTGTCGCAATTACCAAGGATGGGCCACTAATTTTAACCTAATACAATGACAAACAGAGTAGACATTTTTCTTGAAGCACTTAATTCCAAGTACGCTAAACTACACACTGCCTACGAGGATCTTTTTTGGATTTCGTATATGGGGGATCACAGTGTTGATGTAAAAAAAGACCAAGCTCTTCAAGCTAGGGATGAATTTAGAGCTGACCCTGATTTGTATCAGCAGGTAAAAGATTTTATGGAACGCGCTAACGCAAAACAGCGATTGCGCCTAGGTTATTGGGCTTTATTTTTTAGTAAATACCAAACTCCAATTGAGCTTTTGGATTTGAAGAATAAGATAGCGAAGTTAGAGTCATCGATAATGGCAAAGAAAGCTAAAAGAAAAGAGGGTTACCTTGATTCTAAAAGTAAAACGTTCATAAAAGCTTCCGAACTTAAAATGCGTATGCTGATGCGTAACAGTCCAGAGGAGTCAGTGCGGAAGGCCGTTTATTATGGTTTACAATCTTTAGCCACCGGTTTGCTTAGTGAATATGTTGAGTTGGTCGGATTGTTAAATAATTACGCTCAGAAACTTGGGTTTTCTGACTTTTATGCTTATAAAATTCATAATGAAGAAGGTATGTCAAAAGAAGAACTTTTTGATTTATTCGATTCTATTTATGAAAAAACTAAGTATGCTTTTAAGGATGTCAGAAATCTAGAAAAGAAGATGCCAGGCTTAAGGAAGCCTTGGAACTTTGGCTATATGATTAGTGGAGACTTCAGCAAAGAGGAAGACCCGTACTTTCAATTTGATCAAGCCTTGATTGGCTGGGGGAAATCTTTCGCTGCCTTAGGGATTAATTATCAGGGCGGAACACTAACTTTAGACTTGATGGATCGCCAAGGTAAATGGAATAATGGTTTTTGTCACTGGCCAAAAATGGTTGAATTTAAAAAGGGTAAAAGGATAGCGGGTAGTACAAACTTTACATGTACTGTAGTACCAGGCCAGGTCGGATCAGGTTTAATTGGGATGAACACGCTTTTCCACGAAGGTGGACATGCTGCGCATCTTTTGAACACCGAACAAATTGATGTCGCTCTAAATCATGAGTATCCACCGGCATCCACAGCATGGGATGAAACTCAGAGTATGTTCTTAGACACGCTTTTTAGTTCTATCGAGTGGCGTATGCGTTACGCCAAGGATGCTAAAGGTAATCATTATCCATTCGATTTATTTAAACGAAAAGTTGAAAAGTTAAATTTTTTAGCCCCACTGGATTTGATGTCGATTATGTCTGTGGCAAATTTTGAAAAAGAAATATATCAAACTAAAAATTTAACTAGCGATAAAGTTCTAAAAATCGCAAAAACTACCAATAGAAAATTTAACGACTTAAGTGAGGATTCCATTGGTTTATTAAATGTTCCGCACATTTATTCCTGGGAAAGTATTTGTTCCTACCACGGCTATGGTCTAGCTGAAATGGCTTTGGCTCAGTGGAGGCAGTATTTTTACAATAAATACGGCTACATCGTGGATAATCCTAATGTTGGGAAAGAAATGAAGAAAGTCTGGGCATTGGGCTCGGCTAAAACTTTTAAGGAATTTGTGAAACTGGCCACAGGAAAGCGCTTAACTGCCGATGCTTATGTTAAAAGTATAACCATGCCCGTGAAATCTATCTTTCAAAGAGCCGCAAAACGCTTAAAGAGAATGGAAACAGTGAAGCCGCATACGGGCAAAATTGATTTAAAAGCAAAAATTCGAATGGTCCACGGAAAGGACGAGGTTTGCAATAACTTAGTTAGTTTCGAGGACATGGTGGAAAAGTATGCCCTTTGGTTGAAGCAACAATAACCATCTGGTAATATAACCTTAACGATGAGTAATACTATGGAAACAGAAATAAACTCGAATCAAAATCTTGAGACTCCGAAGTCGCGGCTACCAAAGCTGGGAACGGGATTAATTTTTAGTATAGTTTTAATTAGTTTGTTAGCCGGAGCCAGCGCCGGAGCCTTTGGCGCTTTACTAATTTATAAAACCTTACCTTCCGTTAGTAAGCAGTTAGAGGTTACTGAAGACTCAGCAGTGATCGATGTCGTCAAGGAGCAAGGCCCCGCAGTGGTTTCGATAATAGTTTCAAAGAATTTAAGCTTATTTCAAAATCAGCAATCTTTTAACAGCCCATTCTTTTTCGATCCATTTTATCAGTTTAGAAATCAACCTCAAAATTCCGCTCCTCAGTTTCAGCAGACCGGTGCGGGTAGTGGTTTCTTTGTCAGCGCAGATGGCTTGATCCTTACAAATAAACATGTCGTTTCTGACACTGATGCAAAATACACAGTGATAACCCAAGATGGTAAAAAGTATGATGCAAAAGTTTTGAGCACTGATCCAGTAAACGATTTGGCAATTGTTAAAATTGATATCAAAGACGCTCCGACCATAAACCTTGCTGATTCTTCTAAAATTGAAATCGGACAGCGGGTCATCGCAATAGGTAACTCTCTTGGACAATACAGCAATACTGTTACCACTGGAATTGTTTCAGGGATCGGAAGAAATATAACAGCAGGAGATGGTAGCGTCTCCGAGCAACTGGAAGGAGTCATTCAAACAGACGCCGCGATTAATCCAGGTAATTCGGGTGGGCCTTTATTGAATGTTTTTGGTGAGGTAATCGGGGTAAACACCGCCATTGATCAGCAGGGTCAGTTAGTCGGCTTCGCAATTCCATCTAATGACGCACAAAGAGCCGTAAAGAGTTTCGAAACCATGGGCAAAATCGTCAGGCCTTTTATTGGTATACGCTATCAGTTAATAAACCCTGCATTGAAGGCTGAAAAGAATCTGCCCGTTGATAATGGAGCTTTGGTCGCTTCGGGTACGGAGAGCGATGGAAGTTTTAGCCCAGCAGTTCTTAGTGGCGGTGCCGCGGATAAGGCTGGGATTAAGGATGGCGATATTTTGCTTAGTGTTAATGATGAGAAAATAGATGCAGATCACTCACTTGCTAGCTTAATAAAAAAATACAGTCCTGGTGACAAGCTTGTATTAGACATTTTGCGCGACAATAAAAATTTAGAGATATCGTTAATCGTGGGCTCAAAATAATGGGAAGAATACTAGGGATTGATTTTGGAGAAAAACGTATAGGGTTAGCTATTAGTGATGAGGAGCAAAAATTTGCTTTTGAGTATGAAATTTGGAGCCCTGAAAAGCTCCAATCCGAAATCCAGACTTTGGTGCGAGATAAAGAAATAGTAAAAATTGTTTTAGGGTTACCCTTAAATATGAGTGGTGACGACACCCAAAAGACTGAAGAAGTGCGTACTTTTAAAGAAAAATTAGAAAGCCTGGTGACAATACCTGTTGAGTTAATTGACGAAAGGCTTACCTCACAAATGGCCAGCACCATCGCAGGCACTAACAAAAATATTGACGCTTTAGCCGCACAAATTTTTTTACAAAATTACCTCAACAAAAAACAAAATGCATAAAAAATTAAAAAGAGTCCTGCACCCGAATCGATATTTTATTTGGACGTTAATCATCGCACTTACCGGGGGAATACTCCTAACGGCTTTTATTTATCTAAATATTTTAGATATTGCAGACCAAAGTATCTTTAGTGAACTGAAAACTAGAAAGGTTTACATTGATAAAAAAGATGGATATAGTTTGAGGTATCCTAACAATTGGCAAATTGATCGTGATCAAGCAGGTAACGTAATTTTTGAAAACCCGGAGAAGTTAGAAGAAAGCCTTTCTGTAACCGCTGCAGAGCTAAGCATGGAAAGTATAATTAGGAAATCTTTGAACATTCGCAGTCAGAAAGACTTTGCCAAAAATGATTTGAAAATATCTTTGATAAAGGCGGGGAATGAACAAGATCAAGAGAGCTTAGATGTGGCTATTATAAAAAATGAAACAAAATTATTTTATATTTCCGGACACTCTCCTTTTATCGAATCCTTTGTGCGTAACTTTAAAATCCAACCATAATGTCTCAATTTCGTCAAAACCCGATATCTAAGCACTGGGTTCTAATATCCCCAAATCGCGCTCGTAGGCCGGAGCAATTCACCTCGAATCCTGTCATACCACAAACCCTTCCAGAAATTTCTGAAGGCTGTGTTTTTTGTCCGGGAAATGAATCGGAGAATGTGGAAATAGCGCGATTCCCGAATAATAAAAATTGGGAAGTTAGAATAATTCCGAACAAGTTTGAAGCATTGTCACATGTGCCTTTGTCCGGAAATAAAGAATTCTATATTAGCAGGTCCGGAACAGGAGATCATGAGGTTATTATCAATCGCAAGCACAACGAACCTGTGGCTTTGCAATCCATCCAGACCGTTGAAATGACTTTGCATGTTTTTCGACAGAGATATTTGGATCTAGCCGAACAAGAGCACCTCGCGTATATTCAAATTTTTCATAATCATGGTCGCGATGCTGGGGCGTCGCTAGTTCATCCGCATTATCAAATGATATCTTTGCCAATGGTCCCGAGTGGAGTCCATGATGAAATGATGGGTTGTTACCATTATTATCAGGCGCACAAAGAGTGTATTTACTGTGCGATAATGAAAGAGGAGAAAAAGCAAGCTGAAAGAGTAATATTTGAAACGGAAGACTTCTTGGTTATCGCGCCTTACGCCTCGCGTAGTCCTTTCGAAACTTGGATATTGCCTAAACGGCACTCTGGCAACTTTGAAGAAATATCAGATAAGGAAATCACTCAACTAGCTTATGTTCTCAAAGTTACTTTAGGGCAACTGTACACGAAATTGTCTGACCCACCTTTGAATTTTTATATTCACACGATGCCATTAGCCCATGCCAAGCATTCTATCCACGACACTAAGTCTTTCCATTGGCACCTGACAATTTTTCCACGCCTTGCTTTTTGGTCTGGTTTTGAATACGCTACAGGCATACCTATTAATCCAATGTCCCCTGAAGAGGCGGCAAAATTTTTGAGATAACTATGAAATTAATTGTTGCAAACTGGAAGTTAAACCCTAAAACATTAAAGGAAGCTCAAAAATTAGCTTTATCTTTCAATAAAGTTAAAACTAAGGATAAAGTTGTGCTTTGTCCGCCTTTGGTTTACTTACCACTGGTTAAGAGCAAGTACGATTTAGGTGCTCAGGACTTATTTTGGGAAGAAGCCGGTGCACATACTGGGCAGGTGTCGGGGTCGATGCTTAAACAATTTAAGGTTAAATACGCCATCATAGGACACTCCGAAAAACGTGAAATTGGGGATACCGACTCTGAGATTAATTTAAAGTTAAAAGCAGCTGTCGCTAATAAAATAATACCAATTTTGTGTGTTGGATACGGATTGAAGACAGGTGAGGATGATGAGGAAGTTATGATGCACCTACAGCAGCAACTTGAGCTTGATCTGGTCGGTTTAGATCCAACCAAGGTAATTGTGGCTTATGAACCGGTCTGGGCTATTAGTCATGGTGACCCATACGCGACCAAAAAATTACCAACACCGCAGCATGCAGAAAAGGTAGCAATGTTTATTAAAATTAAGTTTAAAGTGAAAAAAGTTATTTATGGCGGAAGTGTCAATGCTGAAAATGCAAAAGGCTACCTCGATGCTGGTCTGGACGGTTTGTTAGTTGGTGGAGCGAGTTTAAAAGTTGAAGAGTTTATCAAAATTTTAATTTAAATCTATGATATTTATTGGTTCAGACCACGGTGGGTATAAGCTAAAAGAAGACTTAAAGAAGTACTTAAAAAAACTTAAGCATGAGTTTGTTGATGTTGGTCCGGAGAAATTCGTTAAAGATGATGATTACCCTTTGTACTCCAAGAAAGTTACTGATGGAGTCCGCAAAGATCTTGAAAAGAATAAAGGAATTTTAATTTGTCGCTCGGGTCATGGAGTTTGTATTGCAGCAAATAAAGCAAAAGGCATCCGCGCGGCATTGGTTTGGAATGAGGAAGTTGCAAAACACTCAAAGCGAGATGATGATGCAAATGTTCTTTGCTTGCCATCAGATTTTATTTCTACTGAAGCAGCTGAGGACGCGGTTAGGATTTGGTTGAAAACTCCTTTTACTTTTGAAGAAAGACACATTAAGCGTTTAAAGCAAGTTAAGGAACTGGAAAAATAATGCCAACTATTGTCCCCGCAGTATTAGAAAATAACTTTGAATCTTTTACTAGTAAGCTTGCGATTATATCAAAACTTCCGGATGTGAAGATTATTCAAATTGATTTCTCGGACGGTATATTCGATCCTAGTAAGTTGGTTTTACCAGGTGAGATTGATGTGCTGAATCCGATTTTGGAGTGGGAAGCTCATTTAATGGTTGAAAATCCTAGTCAGTACTTTTTTGATTGTAAGCTCGCGGGCTTCAAAACAGTAGCTGTTCATTATGAAGCGATTTCACAAAAAGATCAGTTTCAGTCAATCGTTGAGGAGCTTCGTGATTTGAAAATTATCCCTGCCTTAGCGATAAAGCCTGAAACAAGTGTTGAAGCAATCGCTGATGTTGCGGATTTGTTTGATCAAATTTTGGTTTTATGTGTTCACCCAGGCTATCAACACCAAGAAATGGATCCTGGTAGTATAGAAAAGGTTAGAAACTTGAGAAATGCACATAAAAATGTTATAATCGAGGTAGATGGGGGTGTTAAACTTTCAAATCTAAAGGATCTTATAGAAGCTGGGGCAGATCTTATTGTAGTCGGTTCTGCTTTGTTTGATGCAGGCGAAAAGTCTTTATCTCCCGCACAGAATTTTGAAAGGTTTACCCAGCTATTATCTGAAACAAAAGAAAATCATGGGACCTCAAATATCGACACAAAAACTTCAGCTTAAAGCCAATGATATCCGAGAGGATATCATTGGAATGCTTTTAGAAGCAAAATCAGGACACTCTGCCGGCCCGTTAGGGATGGCAGATGTTTTTGCGTCATTGTACTTTTCTGTATTAAAGCATAACCCAGAAGATCCAAAGTGGGACGGTCGAGATCGTGTCATTTTATCCTGTGGTCATATCTGCCCGGTTTTGTATGCCACCTTGGCTGAGGCTGGCTACTTTCCTAAAGAGGAATTAAAAACCTTACGTAAATTCGGCACCAGATTACATGGGCACCCTCACAACTTATCTTTGCCGGGGATAGAGAATTCTTCCGGGCCGCTTGGTCAAGGTTTGTCACAAGCCATCGGTATATCACTAGCTTTAAGGATGGATCATAAATCGAACCGAGTTTACTGCATTACTAGCGATGGTGAGCAAAATGAAGGACAAGTTTGGGAGGCAATGATGTTTGCGGGAAAAAACCGCCTAAACAATCTAACTGTAATTTTGGATCGCAATAACATTCAAATCGACGGTTACACAGAAGACATAATGCCTTTGGAGCCTCTTAGGCAAAAGTATGAAGCTTTTAATTTCCATGTTATAGAAGTGGATGGACACAACCCACAAAAGATAATCGATGCCTGCATGGAAGCTAAGGC
>JBKJSV010000016.1:0-2646 GCA_046595755.1 Candidatus Doudnaibacteriota bacterium
GCTGGACAGCACCCTCTTCCGCAGGCTTTCTGAAAGCAAAAAATGCCGCTACGGCAATCGCCAACAACGAGGCGGTGATGATATAGATCGCCCATTTATTTTCCTTCGCAAAAGCCACTAAATCTAATTTTCGATCTGTAGCTGTGTTCAAATCATTATTCGGTTCCATGGATACTCCTTATATATCTACATCTTACCTAAATACCCGGCACTATTCAAATTTCTTTCTAGAATATGTTCCAGAAACGGACGGACCAAACGATGAAGCTGGCTTGCATCAATATTTTCGCGGTCGACTTGATCAAAACTACTGCCCTGATTCCTTCTTAAAACCTGATACAGCCCTGGCTCAACAGTTGTAGAGTCACTTACTTTCTCCAGGCAACTTAAACAGACGAAGCCATTTCTTCGATTACTAAAATTAATTTGCTCCTCTGCTGAGTCGCTGGCTAGCGCCTTGCCACAGACAGCGCATGACTCAAAGCTCAAAGCGTAACCGTTTGCTGCTAACGCTCTCAACGCGAAAAAGCTTCCACAAAGATGATTCGAAGCACCTTCAACATTTAAATGTTCCAAGAAAGATAAAAATAAATCAAAGAGTGCCGGATTAGGCTGCTCGTCTGCGGTTGATTTGAGTAAAATTTCGGCACCATACAAAGCCAAGTTTATTTTTTCGGAATCCCCATAAATATTTTTAAAGACACTGATCGGTTTGACCCCTGTGATAATTGGTAGCTTACTCCCAGTTAAGAAATCTACATCGGTGTAAAATAAACTTTGCAGTCCGAAAGATAACTTGCTTTTAGGGGATTTTATAGAGCGCGCAACTACTCGAATCTTTCCTAAATCACGAGTAAAAATTGTAATAATCTCGTTTCCCTCAGAAAATATATTTTTTTTTAGAATGATTGACCGCACTTAAACTTTTATTATTCCCAACCAAATAGCTTTATCTTCAATTTTCACCTGAGTTTCAGCGTCAGGTTCAACTTCTAATTCTTTTTTTATCTGAACGACACCAGTTTTCTTCCGGTCAAATTTATCAATTAAAGAAAGCTCCAGACTTGCATCAGTAGTGTTGTAATACAAATCAATTAGGTCGCCGACATTCAAGCCAAACTTCTTCCGCAAATCCTGAACCTGTCTTTCAAGCTCTCGAGCAAAACCTTCTTCTTTTAATTCCGGTGATAACTTAACACTTAATAAAACCTGGACGTCGTTATTTTCACGCAAGACAGTCTCCGGTATCACTGACACTTCCGGTACAGCATTCACTTCTTTAACGTTTAATTCCTCTGCTAAAATTTTCTCGAGATCTAAGCCGAGTGGCTGGGCTGCGTCAGATTTAAATTTATAAACTAAGTATTCAAGCGGCTGACGGACTTTCATTTTAGCTTCAGTACGTGCTGATAAACCCAACTCGACAATATCACGAACCACATCCATTTGTTTTATCAATTCAATTTCAACAGTATTTAATTCTATCGTTCCTTGGACACTCCAATCACTCAAATGAACACTCTCTTTACCTGTTAAGTCCTTATAGATTTTCTCTGATATAAAAGGGGTAAAAGGCGCCATCAGTTTGGAAAGCTCCAACATAACATAACCCAGAACTTTCAAAGAATTTTTTGCTTCTTCATCCCCGGCCTTAAAACGCTCACGGCTTCGTCTAACATACCAAGTTGAAAGATCGTTGATAAATTTTAACAAAGGACGACTAGCCCGAACAGTGTCATAGTTCTCGATATTTTTTGTAACTTCTAACTGAACCTGGTGCAATAAAGTCAAAATCCATTGATCTAAAAGATTTGTTGGCTGAGGAGTCCAATTATCTAGGATTTTTTCTTCGGTATACATTCGGAAAAAAGTATGGACATTATTTAAGAGCAACGTAACTTTTTTATAAACCTCGTCTAATTCACGTTCGCTGAAAAATAGGTTTTCAGCAAGCATCACTGGAGAAGACATCAAATAGTAGCGCAAAGCGTCGCTACCGTACTTATCTATTAACAACCAAGGGTCGGGGAAATTCTTTTTTGATTTAGACATTTTCTGACCGTCCTCAGCAAGAACCACACCCGTGTTAACTACATTCTCAAAAGGAATCTTGTCCCACAAAATCGTACTAATAACGTGCATAACATAAAACCAAGTTCGTGTTTGATTGATGTATTCCGCGACAAACTGAGCCGGAACTCTTCCAGGCACAACCTCTTTATTCTCGAATGGATAATGAAACTCCGCGAAAGGCATGCTTGCAGACTCGACCCAACAATCAACCACTTCTGGGACACGCTTCATTTCGTTTGCGCAAACGGCGCAATCAATTTTTATTCGATCAATGTAAGGGCGATGTAAATCCACTTCTTCAATCTTTGTGGATTTATAAACCTCATCATAGTTCGATGCTTTTTGCCTTAACTCGTCCAAAGAACCAATACAGAAAGCTCGACCACAATTTTTGTTTGTACACTTCCAAAATGGCAGCGGTGTCGCCCAATATCTGTTTCTAGAAATATTCCAATCCGGCGCTCCCTCGATTCCCTTCTGAAAACGACCGTGCTTAATGTGATCGGGATACCAATTAATTTCTTCGTTTAATTCTAGTAATCGTGGCTTAATTTTCTGAATATTAATAAACCA
>JBKJSV010000038.1:0-2585 GCA_046595755.1 Candidatus Doudnaibacteriota bacterium
CGTAAACTATCGAGTTAGGCATTATTGTCATTTCCGCTCGGTACTTACCGCTACGATTCTTGGTCTCCGCGCCTAGCTCTAGATGCACCTTATTTTCGGGTTTCAAATATTTCTGTAGTTTATCTATATTTTTCTGAGCATACGCCCGAACAGATTCACTAAGAACAGTGTGAGTAACTTTTAGATTAACTACTGCCATTTTTCTCCTTTGTTTTAATTTTTTAAATTATTTTAACTTCATATTCTAATTCCACTCCAAACTTCTCCTTAACCTTTTCTTTGCAAAGTTCCGCGAGCTTAATTACATCATTACTACTAGCGTTACCTTGGTTGATAAAAAAGTTTCCGTGAACTTCCGATATTTTAGCATCTCCGATTTGATGTCCTTTCAATCCAACTTGGTCTATTAAGTAGCCGGCTGAAGTCCCATGATTCCCAGGGCCGAGGCTTTGCTGAATATTCTGGAAAACACATCCACAATTCCCCGCACCTTGTGGCTGACTTTGGTGTCTGATTTTTAAATACTCCATCAGCAGTTCTCGGGATTTTGTAATATCCCCTAGTGGAAGTCGTAGTGCTGCCCTTAATGCTATCAAACCCTTAGCTTTTATCAATGAGTCATCATAACCAAATGCTAGTTCCTTTAAGCCTAAACGTTGAACTCGCAGATCCGGATCCCGTGGGTCAATAATTTCTACCCACTCAATATAATTTGATAACAAATCATCTTTCCAATGAGCATTGTTGTATATTGCACCCCCTAGGGTTCCCGGTACTGTGGTGAGCTTTTCAAACCCCACCCTTCCATGTTTATTCGCAAATTGGTTAATTAAAACCAACCCCAACCCAGTCTCTGCAATAATTAATTCGCCATCCATATCAATGGACTTCATTTGATTGCGTATTACCACACCATCAAAGCCTTGGTCTTGAATTAGAATATTAGTCCCAGAACCAAGGACAAAAAAAGACAATTGGCTCTGCTGAGCAAATTTCACAGCTTCAATAAAATCTTGAGAATTTTTCGCTTCTACAAAATATTTTGCCGGACCACCAATTCGAAATGAGGTGAATTTTGCTAATTGAATATTACTTTCCATATTTTTCTTTAAGATCATAAGCTAAAGTATTAAACGATCCCACTGCCATAACGACTATCACGTCACCTTTTTTTGCTTCTTCGGAATACTTTACTAAGGCGTCAGTCCTATCCTTAACATAATGCGCATTAGGGTGATTTTTTTCAAGCTCATTTAAAACTTCTTGACCAGTTATACTGCTTTGCAATTTTTGCTCCCTTGCAGGATAAACTTCTGCCAAATATACCAAGTCAGCTGATGAAAAAGCTTTAACTAAGTCGGGTAAGGTTTCCTTAGTTCGAGAATATGTGTGTGGTTCAAAAAAAGCGATAATTCTATGTTGAGGATATTTTAGTTTAGTAGCCTCCAAACTCTGCTTAACCGCGCTAGGGTGATGGGCGTAATCATCAATGATCGTAAAATCTCCTTCAGAAATTATTTCGTAGCGTCGTTTAATTCCGGAATACTCGAAGACTGCACCTAGAAAATCCTCGGGTTTAAGGCCTAGTTCCAATAAGACGGAGACCGCGGCAAGATTATTGTAACCATAAATTAAACCCGGTAGCTGAGTTTTAATTGCAAAAGTCATCTCTTGGCTCCTTACAACGTACTCAAAAATTCCATTATTAACCTCGGGGCTTTGTGACAAAGAGTACTTGGCTGCGTCATTTTTTACTTCCATAGAATAACCAATTTTTTTAGCCAAAGTATTACTTACAACATCTCTGACATTAAGATCGTCGATGTTATAAATAACCGTGGCAGTTTCTGGCAAACTTAGTGTTAGCTTTTCAAAAGCCTGTTTATAAGAAAGTAAGTCCGGGTAAAGGTCTGGGTGATCCCATTCCAAATTGTTAATCAATAAAACATCCGGGCTGAAAAAAGAAAATTTTGCCTGATTGTCGTTAAAATTTGCTTTGTATTCATCACCTTCTATTACAAAGCACGGCCCACTCCCTAGATAAAAATTTGTAGAAAGCTGATTTAAAACTCCCCCGATAAAAAAAGAAGAATCATTAATATTTTTCAAGACGTAACCAAGTAGACCGGAAGTTGTGCCTTTACCATGAGTTCCTACCACCATAACCTGCTTTTTATCTTTGACCAACTCTGCCAGAAGCTCAGCAAAAGAAACAATCCTGATATTTTTTTCTACTGCTACCACGACTTCTGGATTACTTTGATCAACCGCAGAAGTAGTTACGACTAATTCTGCGTCTTTTAAATTATCTGCATTATATCCAATAAAGTAAGGTATTCCATACTTATCGAGGACTCCTTTAGACGGCTGGTAAACATCGGTGGCGTCGGAACCAGAGACGTGGTAACCTCTTTCTCTAGCAATACCAGCAACAGCGGACATGCCAATGCCGCCGATACCAATAAAATAGATTTTTTTGATATTTTCTAAGTTCATTCTATGTAGCTTTTCTAAGTAAAATTTTAATTTGAGGAACGGCGATCTCTCCCGCTCTGCGACCTTCTCTATACATATTCTGCATTTGG
>JBKJSV010000055.1:0-12852 GCA_046595755.1 Candidatus Doudnaibacteriota bacterium
ACCTGTCTCAGCAGGAACATGTACCGACAAAGACTTACCACTCCTATGCAACTCTTCGGCAAGCTCAGCGCTAAATGTTACCAATCCCATTTGGGAAGTAGCGGGCATATTCTCAAAGTCCAAACTCACTCCATCCAAACTATTTTCTTCGACATAACTAAGTATATCTTTCTGAACCGTCTCTCGTGCTGATGGGTTATTTAAGACTTTCTCTGCGGCTTCACCCTGCCACGCGCCGCTAAAATAATTATTCACGAGAGCAAATATTTTAGTTTCAGGTTTATTCTTTCTAATATACTGATAAACCTCATCTTTAGCGTTCGGATTCACAGCAATCTTACCATTCTGTAAGTGCAGTGCGTCTGTAATTATCGCATTGATACCAGGTAGGTTCTTTCTAAGCGACTCATAACTGGCAGTACTACGAAAAGATAAATAGGTATGTACAATTGGCTTAACCTGCTCGAAGCCTGTAGGCGCAACAGCTTGGGGAATAGCGGGATACGCCTGCATCTTTGCATAAGAATTATTAGGTGGCTTCGGTAAGGATATTTTTATGCTCAATAATGTCACAAAAATTATCAAAACTAAAAGAAAAAAACCTTTTTCTTGATGACTTGTTTTCATAAAATTTTACTTTTTTATTAAAACACCACGAGCTTGGAAAAGCGCAATAAGCAAGGTTAAAATTAACGGCCCTAATATAAAGCCGACCATCCCGAAAGCACTTATACCACCAATTACAGAAAGCAAAACTACAAAAGGATGAATTTTTAATCCTCTATTTATAAGAATAGGGCCTAAGAAATTATCGAGTAGGCCGATGGCGGTAACCGACCAGATGGCCAATCCAATTGCAGAAAAGGTCTGTCCATTGAAATAAAGGTACGCGATAGCGGGTATCATAACCAATGCGGTACCGGCTGTAGGTATTAAAGCTGCGACTATTACCAATGATCCCCATAGAACAGGGTTTGGCACTCCAAACATTGCTAAGCCTGCCATCGCAATTAACCCTTGCAATATAGCCACCACCAACTGTCCTCTTATAATGGAGTTAATAGCACTACCCATCTTCTGAACTATACTCTCATCAACGTCTCTAGGCAGTGGGCTTAAAGCGTACAAATTGGTACGGAGTGTCTTCCCGTCCTTTAAGAAAAAATAAAGACTGGTTAACATCAAAATAAATGTGAAAATTATTCTTGCCACACTTGAGAAAATAGCACCGAAATTTTGAAAAATAGAACTAGCAGCATTACGCGCATACTCATTTAAGTCAGCCACTATATTTGGGTTCAAGCCCCTAATTCTGGAAACGAGCGTATCGAGAAAGGAGTTTCCTTGGCCATTTGAAAGCGAAGTGTAAAGATCCTTTGATTCAACAAATAGTTTCTGGCTAAAAAATACAATCGGTAAAAGCACAATCAAAAATACCAGTAAGGTAGTCAGCAGTGAAGCAGCCCTTTCAGATTTTACATAGCTAAGTATTTTTTCGTAAACCGGGAAAAATATTACTGCTAAAGTGAGTGCGATAAATAAAGCCGCGAAGTAAGGTTTGAATATTAGAAAATTCAGTACCAGAACTATGGTAAATAGTCCCAGAAAAAATGCAGTTTGTATGCGTGCGTGATCCATATCTGAATTATACCAGATAAAGTCCTATTTCTAAATTAAAGTGTTATTACGGTATTTTTCAAAGAATGTTTCCGCAGGCATCGCCTTGCCAAAAAGAAATCCTTGAAAGTACTGACAGTTGAGCTTGAGTAGGTCATGCAGTTGCTCTTCTCTTTCAACCCCTTCCGCCACAACCGCAACCTTAAGCCCCTCTGCCAAAGTTATTATCGCTTTGATTATTGCGAGATCCTCAGGATGAGCACCGCTTTCTTGCACAAAAGATTTATCAATCTTAATAGTATCAATCGGGAAATTTTTCAAATAACTTAACGACGAGTGTCCCGTACCAAAATCGTCGATAGAAATATGGACCCCCAGTTTTTTTAACTCATGAAGTTTTTCAAAATTTTGATCTACATTTTGCATCGCTGCTGTTTCTGTAATCTCTAGCTCTAAGTACTGCGCCTCAAGACCGCTTGTGAACAACGCTTCACGTACTTTAGCGACAAACTGCGCATGACAGAATTGCTTCACTGAAACATTGACCGCCACTCGAATCGGCGGCATCCCGGCTTTCTGCCATTTTTTGTTCTGAATACAAGCTTCTCGCATCGCCCAATCACTGAAATCCATAAAAACTTCGCTGTTTTCCAAAATCGGCAAGAAATCATTTGGCATTAGAAATCCTAATTCCGGGTGACTCCAACGTACCAACCCTTCGGCAGCAACAACCTTTTGATTAATCC
Organism: Candidatus Doudnaibacteriota bacterium; assembly: GCA_046595755.1. Taxonomy (GTDB): domain Bacteria; phylum Patescibacteriota; class Doudnabacteria; order UBA920; family VMFF01; genus JAQBQP01. Next base: position 2,364 of record JBKJSV010000055.1, read on the forward strand.
CATCGACAATGGGTTGGAAATACAGCTCTAATTCTTTTTTTAAAAGCGCGTCTCGTAGGCCACTTTCTAAACCTATTTTTTCTGACAGCTTTATACTCATGGTCTGTGAATAAAAACCGTAGTTATTTCTGCCGGATTCTTTAATTTTTGTCAGAGCGACGTCCGCATTTCTTAAAAGCGAATCGGCATCGCTACCATCAAAAGGGTAAATGGCAATTCCCATACTTGCGCTTAGATAGGCTTTATGCGAACCAATAGGTAAAACTTCTTTAAGATTACTCAGAACCTTTTCAGCGACAATGGCACAATCCTGGCTGTTATTTACTTCATTTATAAGAATCATAAATTCGTCGCCACCAAACCGAGCAACAATATCTTCCTCACTAACAGAGGCGACTAAACGCGCCGCAATTTCTTTCAAGACTTGGTCCCCAGCTTTGTGGCCTAGGGAGTCGTTGATAATTTTAAAATAGTCTAGATCTAAAAACAAAATTGCCAACTTTTCCGAAGTTCTCTTAGCGCGGGTTATTAAAAAGTTTAAGCGGTCTTCAAATAATGTTCGATTAGCCAGGTCAGTAAGTGGATCATAAAAGGCGCGATTCTTAAAAAGTTCGTTATTTATTTTTTCCTGCGAACGATCACTAATAACTTTTACGTAACCAGTAACATTCCCAATCTCATCGTATAAAGCAGTTAGACTCGCGGATGCCCAAAATGACTGACCATACATGGTACGATAACCCTCTTCCTCCATATAACCTTTCAAGGCCGCAGTTTTTAAGTTCTTTTCATGAGAACACGTTTCCCGGTCTTCAGGAAGGTAAAAAATAGACACGTGCTTACCAAGAAAGATCTCCGGTTTAAAATCCGGAGATTGCTCAACACTACTATTCCAACTTTTTATATACCCCTTAGAATCAAGCATGTACACGTCGTGGGCAGACAGACGTATTGAGATATTCTTTAGAAGGGTTTCCTCATCAGCCATAACCGTATCCATTCACTAATATCCTTTAATTTAGCACCAATCAGGCCTTTGTCAACAAAAAACCCTTAGTCAATCGACTAAGGGCAAAACAAAGTTTTTAGTTAAGTCGACCAAAGGAACAAGGCGACCATAATGATTCCCGAAGCATGAGCAATAACAGGCGTATGCTGGATATTTTTCTTAACCACAATCATTAGGAGTAATGTCATAAGTAGGAATAGAATAAAATACAAATAAAAGTTATCTACAGTATTATTCGAAAAATTATAACCGAGAATATTAGTTTGGTAATTTTGTTCTGCTAGAAAACCATAGCTACCCGTCAGATTTTCTGTTAAACCAGCTACCATGCTAGTTCGGCTATTGCCGGCTAAATCGTAACTCTTTATAACAACGGCTCCACTGAATCCGTTTTTAAGCTCAGGAAATTTTCCAGACCATGTCGTACCATTGGCAGCTGGCTGCAAAAAGATACTTTCACCGCTAACCGTTGCAACGACTTTAGTCACTTCTTCTGAGGTACTAGCTTCAACTAAATATTCTTTAGTTCCATTATGCATAAGCGGGTTAACTGCTGCCTGGACTGTAGGAGCAACTGAGTCCAAGTCCACACTAATGGGCTTTGCCATGGCGCTAGCTTGGATCTGAGTATTAAAACTAATTGCTGTAATACTGTTAACTCCTTCGTTTAAAATGATAGACCCGCTGTATTCACCATTCACAACAGGTAGTTTTATTTGTGGCTTATTGTTTACTATTACATAAATTTCATTGGCATCCGGTGCGTAGCCTCGTACTTCAAAATTTTGCGTTTTGGTCAGTGAGTACTCTGAGCCAATTACTATAGGAGTGCCCAAGGCAATTTTAGTAGGCACCGGAACGTCGACCTCTGGCAGTTCGATGAATCTTTCTGGTTGACTGTATGCCAATTGAGTTTGAATATTTTGTTCGGCGCTTGCTCCAAACATTTGAACAACAAAAACTGCTTTTACTCCTTTGTATGTCCCTTGAGCCATACCTATACCTATATCTTCGAAGTCTTTATTTAAAATGTTTGCTTTATGACCGGGACTATTCATCCAAGCATTTTCCAGTGACTCCGAGTCATAAAAATTAATAGCCAGATTTTCTCCAGCAATGATATAGCGGTAACCTTGGGCTTTAATAAAGTCCCAAGGAGTTTGACCATAAGGAGAATTATGAGAAAAGTATTGCTCACTTAGCATGTTTTTGGCTTTCTCTTGGGCAGCCTTTGAAAGCATGGCGTTGGCTCTTAAATTCTTAAGCCCGTACGCATTTCGGGAGTAATTAGTTAGTTCTAAAATATTTGCCGAGGTAATAGATGAAGAGTGCGCCTTATTTTGAGGCAAAAGATCCAGCGAAAACAAAGAAAGCAGCTTAACGGATAGCATTAAACCTGCGTATAAAGATAACGTCCTATGTCTCAAGACATGGGGGGTGTAGTTGTTGCGTGCATCTGGAACGAAATGATCCCGTAGATGCTTCAAGTTATTCATTTGTTTTTTATTTTTGTTTCAAATTCGAGTAGAAGTTGATTTTGAACTTCTATTGATTTTGTATTTACATTATAGCAGAAAGCGATGAAAAAGTAAAGACTAAAAATCCCGATCTTTCGATCGGGATTAAGATTTTGCTAAATATTTTTTATAGTCCTTCGGGAAACTTAAATTCTTTGATAAGCACAGGATTTTCAGCTTTAGGCCCAAACCAAATTTGTACTTCTTCGTGTGCACCCAAGACATGCTCAGCGGGGTTTTCAATTGGACTGCCGTTCACCGCAACAATTAGCTTATTCTGTTCGTCGGAACAATAAGTACCCAAACAATTAGAACTAAAGTCGATACCCCATTGCTTAAAAAACTGGCCCAATTTAAAGTCTTTCTGTTCTGGTGACTCAATATGCACTATTCCACTAGAATCATGGGTGTGTAAAGGTGAGATAAAAGTGGTTCCGACACCTAAATTACCAGGAACTTCTATACTTTTCCCATTAATCATAATATCAAGGTGCTGGTGTATATGCAGTAAAGAGCCCTCGGCTGACAAAACTGCCAAACCAGCCTGATTCATATTATTTAGGAGTTGTGTGCCCTGTGGGACGCTTTCGAAATCATTTGATGCGACAGGTTTGCTATCTTGAGTCGCAAAATAAGCCCCCAAAGCCACTATAGACACGAATATCCCGATTATGATTAGTGCTTTTTTCACTATTATTTCTTCTTAGGAGTTTCCGGTTCTTTTTCTTGGTGAACTACCGTCGTTGGATAACCAACATCTTCTTCACTACTGACAATGTAAGTGGTCAACCCTACTCCTGCAGCGACCAAGGCAACGATTGCCCAAATAAACCAGCGCTTTCCTTGTAAACTTTGTAATTCCATATTTTTGTTTTTAATATTTTGACCTCTATATTATATAAAATTTTTGATTTAACATCAAACAGCTCTTACCACGAAATAGATTATCACTGCGCCCAGAACTGTTAAAAAAACCGTGTACAAGGAACTTCTCTTACTGTGAGCCTCGGGTAAAATATCACTGGCTCCTATATATAGAAGGAATCCCGCAAAAAAACCAAGATAGTTTAATAGGAATGCTGGAGAAACACTAAAAAACAGGGTTGATATCGCCCCCAAGGTTGGGGTAAGAGCATCTATAAATAGAAAGCCCAGAGCTTTTTTAAAACTATTTTTATGCCTCAGCATTAAAGTGACGGTGTTCATGCCATCTGTGAAGTCGTGCGCCAAAACCGCAATCGCTACTAACACACCAACCGAATTACTTATTTGGAACCCCAAACCAATAGCAACACCATCCATAAAACTATGCCCTGCCAAAGCCAATGCGGACATAACCCCAACGTGTGGATGGGTATGGGAAGCGTACTCTTCCTCGTGGGAGTGATGAACAACAATTATTTTTTCTAAAATATGGAACAATAAAAACCCACAGACCAAAGCAATCATCGGGTTGATAGGGTCAATGCCGGTTTGGTTAACCAACTCCATTATTTCTGGCAGAATATCAAAGCTCACGACTGCCAAAATCACTCCGGCTGAAAAACCCATGACCAAATGGATCTTATCGCGGAATTTTAAGGCCAACAAACCACCAATGAATGTAGAAGCGAAAGCTGCCAAACCTAAATAAACTGCATTCATAAATTATTTTCTAAAGACTAAAAGTTTATACCCAAAGAAATTCCAAGCAAAGGCTATGACCATTCCTAAAAGTATGCCGAGATTAGCTAGTAATAAAGAGTGTCCGACATAACCAGCTAAGAAGCTCACCATTATCAGGACAATATTGTAAGTAACCAAACCTATAAAGCTAACCAGAAAAAACTTTTCAAACTCTTTAAGATCATTGGCGAAATTCTCACGGAAAGTCCAGTGACTATTCCAAATGTAACTATTAATACAACCGGCTAGAAAGGCCACAGATGCTATTACAGCTAATGGCAACCCCCTGCTTATTCCTGTCGCTTCCGCGAAGTAAATCGCGGTTCCCCAACTGACAGCGGTGTTACTAACCCCAACCATCAGAAACTTTATAAACTGCATAAAGTCCCTATTTTTTTTGAAAACTACTTTAGCAAAGAAGAGAAAGGCTATAAAAAGTAAGGGCGTGCCTAACAATAGAATTAAGTCAGTAAATAACAAATACGTACCCGTTACGTAATTACTCCTTAGGGGCAAAGAGAACAAGGCTGTTATAAAACCCAAAATAAATACGACTTGAAGATCGCTTAACTCTGGCTTTGATTTTATCTTTGTTAACTCTTTCATTTATTTTAGTTTTTCTTTGATGATTTTTTGAATTTCACTCCACTGTAAATCCTTGTCAACGCCCGCTGAAACAGGGACTAATATCCACTGACCATCAGCAGAATACGTAGAAGTAAGCAGTTCCCCGTCTGTCAACGAAATATGGTCGGCTACACTTAGATTAATCCCAGAAAGGTAATCTGCCAAGTCCTTAATTTCTGCTAAAGCCAAATCTGTTCTAAAGTGTCCCTGCACAGCATCCATTAAGCTAAAAACTTTTGTTACTGCCCCAACACTAATGGCTTTCTGTTCGATTGCACTCAATAAAAGTTGCTGCCTGCGGCTACGGGCGAAATCTGAACCTTCTGCTCCAGAAGCATGCCTACTTCGTACAAAAGCCAAAGCTCGATCGCCACTCATATTTTGGAGTCCCGCATCAAAATGTAATTTTTTATATCGGCAATCCTTTATAAGGCTGTCTGGCAAGTCTTCGGAAACACATAGCGGAGCATCTACGTTGGATCCACCCGTAGGATAGGAATAGTCGGTGAAAGATTTTTGCACATCAATTTGGACGCCGCCTAATGTGTCGACAATTTTCTTAAAAGCGAAGAAGTCTACACTAATATAATAATCAATCGGCACACCCAAAACCGAAGACACCTCGTACTTTGCCAGGTTTCCGGCGCCGTCCGCACCTTTAAACTGTGGCAACTTACTTGGGTAGTTTTTATCATCCATGCCGATAGCGTAAGCAGCATTAATTTTGGAATCAAATCCATCATATCCATCAGTCGGAACCTCGACCCAAAGATCGCGAGGCACCGGAACAAATGTTGCTTTGTTATCTTTGGTGTCTAAGCTTAGTAAAAGAATGGTGTCTGTTAAATAACTTCCTTGATGACCTACTCCCCCATATCCCAAAAGTAAGATATTTATGCGCTTCTGATTTTTTATCGATTCAGCAAGCTTTGTATTATCAAGCCTTTTTAATCCTGGCACAACGTTTCCAAATGTTGCTCCAATATTATTACCAATAGACTTATAAAATCCTTCCGAAGAAGTTGAAACGGAATTAGCAAAAGATACGAACCGCGCTCCAAAATAAGCCCCAAATATTAAAACTATTAGGGTAAAAGGAACAAGGACGTAAGCTTTTCTAAATCCTTTTTTAAGGGTCGGCGATGCTATACCAGAAGTAGAAATTAAATAAGACTGTCTCAACTTGTGAGCAGCTTTTTCAATACTATCGGCTTCATCTTTTACAGCCCCTGCGCCAGCGGTGAATTTGGTAATCCTTGTCTGTGCAAAGCGCGGTTTTACTCTCTTATGAATATCATCAATATGCTTCATATGTGAAATGATTCTACCATATTAAAGCATTTCCTCCAACCTCCCGGCGTTGTTGTTTTGTAATATTTCCCCAGCGACTAACTCGGCTTTTTCCATAGCATCTTCTAAACTTCTTTTTCCCGCTTGGGTTATAACAGCGTAACTAACTCGAGCATCGTTCTTATCTTTCTCACGCTTTATAAGACCGACCTTTTCCATCGGTAAAAGCATTCGTGTAACTCCCGAAGCAGTTAAGCCCAATTTACCCGCTAAATCAACTCGACGAAGCTTGCCTTCCACAGAATCTACGAGCATGTGCAGTACGATAAATTCGAGCAGGGCAAGACCATGCACCTGAAACTGACGAGTTAGAACATTATTCAATCTAGAAAGATAAATAATTGCTTCCAATGCGCTATTTTTTCGTTTTACCATACTAATACAATTAATGAGTAAGGCCGCTAGGCTTAAAATTAATTTTTTTGTCGTAAAAAAGCAAAGATGGCTGTTTCCGGAAGGAAACAGCCATCTCGTGAGGACCGAACCGATCCGAGCTTACGCGTGAACGGGGTAGATGTAGTTCGTCGGACGCGGGGTGCGATCGCGCCGAATGATCCGTGTTGCTCCGTCGCCCCTGAGCTGGAGAGTGCCGTTGGAGCTGATGATTGCATTCTCCAGATCGTACACCCCAGGACTGCGGAAGCGAAGCCCGCCGACCGTGACTTCCGTGGGCAGATCTTTTCCGTCGCCCTGCTCGATGACAGCGGTGACCATCATGCTGTCCATCGGACAGAAGCGCAGCTCGACACGGCGATCAGCGTTCGGCATCCCTACGACATTGACAGTCGTCAGATTCGCTCTGACGGTATCACCATGACGAAGCCCTGCGTGTTGCATGTGCGCCCGAAGCTGTCCGGGCTGTGAGAAACCGGTGATAACGGGTCGTTTCATACGATCCTCCTAAGGAAGGTAAAGGCGACGAGTTCGCCTAAGTAATTAACATTGTAAACAATACTGCAGTAAAAAGAAAGGGTATCGTCTAATTAATTTTCTTACCTATATTTTTGCGATAAATACGAAAAGCAATTTGTCCTAAAACAAAAAGAGCAACAGCTGCAATTACTGCTTGAAGCGCTCCTCCATGCTTGTAGGCGTAACCACTAACTATGTAAAATAAAAAAACTGAAGGGAAGTTACCAACTATGGTTGACGAAATAAACATTCGATAACTACAACTGGTCAAACCCGCAGCGTAACTGATGTAATCAAAAAATAAATTACTCGGCAGTCGCAACGCTACCCAAGACCAAAACTGTTCTTTCTTAGACAACTCTTTTTCCCACTGATGGATTTTTTGAACGGAAGTAAAACGCCTCAATAAAGGCTCTCTAAAATAACGCGCAATAAAAAATGCTGTGCTGGCACCCAAAATTATCCCCGCTTCCGCTAGCATAAGCGACTTAACCCAACCGAATATACTGATACCTACCAAATCCACCAATCCCCCGGGAATAGGCGGAATGATAATCGTCAAAGACCTTGCGATAACAAAAAAAATCCCGGAAAAGACTCCGCTATAACCGGTCAGGCTCGTACCTAAGTTTTGAACTATTTCAGTCATCAGTTAAGGATAACAAAAAACCTCCCGAAGGGCGATTGTTTGTTATCCCAATTTTTCACGGACTATCTTTACGACTCATAAAATGACTGCGTGATAAGGAAAGTGAATCGGGAATTCTTGTTTTTACTTTTCCCTAAAAAATGTTTTAGTTTTGCCCAATCGCGAAATTCTTACCGTAATTAGTGTATGTACCATTTGAGCCCACCCCGTTACACGTGGTCTGAATATATGCAATATCCGCAGCGGAAGGATTTTCTAAAGTTGCTGAAAGAGAATAGCTTTGACTGTTATTACAAAGGTAATACATATAGGAAGGCGCGGTCAGGCTGCCTAACGGGTCTTCTATGTAAGCGTTTGCTATATAGCCTAAATTTTTTAAACCTTGTGTTACAGTTAAAAAACCCTGTGCTGGGCCATCATACGAAAGCCAACCACAACTACAACCAAACCAACCCGCTCCGGTAATAAAATAAGTGTTATAGTCGTTGTAATAAATTTCTAAAGCTTTAGATACCTGGGTTAAATCTGCTTTCCTTTTTACATCACGAGCTTTTTTTCTGGCGTTGCTCACGGAAACCAACACTATCGAAGCAAGCAATCCAATTATTGCTATCACGACTAATAATTCAATTAAGGTAAAGCCTTTTTTATGATTCATACCCTACGACTCCATTTACTTTGTATCACTATTATAACTTTTACTCACTCAAACTAAAAGCGCGGGGCAAAGTTAATTACCTCGCGCAATGCCACTTTAAACGTTTTCTTCGCACGCTCCCTACAAACATCTATGGAAATAGAAGAGCTTATCCATTTAACTACAGAGAGCCCCCCCAGACGAGCAACACGTTAACTATTTATTCCACTCAATTTTCCACTGTTCCATCTGCTTAATCTCTCCTGCCTGAGCAGTGATTATATCCTTGGCCATATCTTTAAGTTCTTGATGCTGGGCATTCGCCAGGGCTAGATTAGCCATCTCAATTGCGCCTTGATGATGAGTTATCATCTCCTTCAAAAATGCTTTATCAAATTCCAAACCACTTTTACCTTTCAGATCAGCGCTCATACCAGCCATTGTGCTTTGCATAGTGCTGTGGAGATTACTACTGTTATAACTCATTTCCACCTGACTATTGTTCGTACCTAGGTGGTATTTTACAACTAGGTGAGTTCCAAGAATTCCTAGAATCAATCCCCCAAGTAGATATATAAGATTTTTATTCATACTAGTAATTATTTAATAATTAAATAGAGTGCCATGAATAACATGACCAAGTCTTCGGTAAGACTGACAGTGGTCAAGGGTAACTTAATGAAATTTCCCAAACAAGCGCATTGAAAATTGCTTTTTCGCATTAGCTGTTGGAAAATGCCGATAGATCCCATCACCATAAATAACACAATAAAGTAATGTATTCCGGGCAGATTAAACAACGAACCCAAACCCAGCACTACCTCTATAAAAGGGTAAGCATAAGCATACGCGGTCGAACGTTGAGCAATTATATCGTATCCGGAATAAGCTTCTACGAAGCTTTTCAGATTTACTAACTTAAAAGCAGCGAACACCAAAAAGAAAATTCCCATAAAGACTGCCATTAAGTTATGGGAGGTTAAATGATAATTATGCACGAATACCGAGGCGACCGCGATTACAAAAATAACTCCTGCGAGTTTCGCGTACTCCTTAGTCATACTTTCGGGGTGGTGATGATGAGAATGATCCATTTTATTTATTACTTAATGAGTAAATTGTTAAAAGCTCTTTTATAGCCTGCTTATTCTTCCCCTGTTGAAATTGATGGCCGACATGTTCCTCAAGATGATTTTCCAACATCACCTGACTAAAACTCTGTAGCGATTTCTGAATAGCTAACGATAGTCTTAAAATATCCGGGCAATACTCGTGATCCTGTACCATTCTTTCTAAGCCATTAAGTTGCCCTTTTATTATTCTCAAGCGATTAACCAATTTTTTCTCTGAGCGTTGTAACATAGTTACAACATATACCCCCTGGGGGTATATGTCAAGGATCAAAATAAAAGCACGGAACCCTGATGATTGTTCCGCGCAAATAGTACTTTGCAAACTAAGTCCTCCGTCAGATTGCTTCCACAAACGCGTACGGGTTTGACCCCGTGTATCCCCGGAGCTGCAGACACAGCCACTAAGTAAGCAACGCGTTTACCGGCTTCATTTGTGTCTCAGAGTCAAACAATTGTTTAGGGGTTGATATGCCAAGACGATTCTGGCCGTCTCGCTAGGTCTCTGAGGCAGTGAGCTTTCCGACTCATCTGTTTCTTCGGGAGAAGCTTCCCGCTCATTGGCGTTGAGGTTTGCCCTCAACTACGAGCTCAACCGGCGGCCGGTGAGCAATAATGAGGTATCCCACTATTGTACTTTTCCCTGCCAAGGGAACCCTGTCGTGGGGATAATCAGGTCATTCGTCATGGAGGTGCACCTAGCCCAGATGGCTTTGGTGAGGAGACAGGGATGCCTGCGATGACCTGACAAGACTATAGCAAGAGATTCGTAAAATGAAAAGTAAAGACTCTGGTCAAAATTGTGATATAGTTTCCTTATGAATAAAGTAACTACCGATTCAACTACCGGAGCGTCGGAACCAAACTTAGCGCCCGACCTTCGCAAGGCCTTAGCGGTTAACCCATCCGTAGAAAATTTATGGAAGGACCTCACCCCGATCGCTCGTCGTGACTTTATTAGTTGGATTGATTCAGCTAAACAAGCAGAAACGC
>JBKJSV010000071.1:0-12020 GCA_046595755.1 Candidatus Doudnaibacteriota bacterium
ATTCTTCGTAGAACTGAAGAGCCAATGCGTTGGCGTAGAGAGAAAGGACTGTCAGAAACAGTGCGTAGAGCAGGACCTCACTTTGGTGCTGGAGAAGCCATGTTGCTGTGCTCATAGCTCAGGGGGTTGTAGGAATCCTCCGATTCACTTTTTATTGCCGAGAAACGGCGAACTTCGATACTATACCATAAAAAAACCCGACTGTAAAGTCGGATTTTTTGATCGCCATTAGGCGCGAGTTTGTGTTTAGGAAGTTGCTACTTTTTCCGCTGGGACTACATTTACCAAACGAGTCTTGGCAAGAATGCCAGTGAAACGTTTGATCTTTTTGGTGCTGAACTTAACAACACCAGTTGCAGTTGCGTACAAAGTACCATCACCACCCATTCTCACATTTTTTCCAGGTCTGAATTTGCTACCGTGTTGTCGGACAATTACATTGCCCAAGCTGACTTTCTGTGCACCGAAAATTTTTACTCCAAGTCTCTTGGAAACGCTATCGCGGCCTAAGGCTGTACTGCCTCCAGCTTTCTTATGTGCCATGGTATTTGGTTAATGATTAATGAACGTGACTATTTCTCTAGCCACGACTTGATCTTTACGGTCGTAGATTATTGAATTTCGCGGCGAAACCCGAAGGAATGGAGCGATATTTTTAACTGCTTCCGGGAAATGATCATGTATAGAATAGCCTAAATCTAGGATTTGGTCAACGGTTTCCTGAGGCAGGTAATTGTAGCTATCAATAGCCACTTTATAGGCCGGGAAGCATACAACTACCCGAGCTTTTGAGGGTAAAATCTTCTTAAACTCCTTAAAAGACTTTAGCCACAAATCTGATAAATCCTTAAAATTTTGCTCCATTACGTTCGGTTTGGGTAGGGCGCCGTAAATAGGACCTAGGGAGCCTTCAGTGACGACAGCTGCCATTTTTTCGCCTTTAAAAGCCTTGGAAATCTCTGTTGCATCGGCTACCTCTAACTTGTATTTACCGTTAGATACTTTATAGCGATTTCGGAACCATTCTAAGTTTTTTTCACTGCCAGTTATAGCAAATTTAGCAATATCCGAACCATCCACTTTGTAATCTAGGAGAATACCTTCTTGGATTATTGTCCCGATTCCACAGAAGGGGTCTAATAAGGTTGAATTTTTAGGTGCGTGGGCAAAGTTAATCATAACCTGAGCAACTTTCGGGGGGATCATGCCTTGCTTTTCATCCCGAACAGGACGTTGATAGTCACGGCGACCATAATCTTCGAAATCCTGCACGACCAAAGTTTTCCCAACATAGACTCGGTCGATACCGGCGACCACTACAATCTCTGCACCTTTTTGTAATAATAAGTTTTTCGTAACCACTACTGAAGCAAGTGCTAGCGAATTATAGTCAGGTAAACATGCGCGTAGGGAAGCGCCTTCGTCCTGAAGACCTTTCTTTATAAACATACCTAATCGACGAGGCTCGCCAAAAGCTTTAACACTTTGATCAAGAAGGTAAATACTTAAACCAAATTGTTTTTTGCCCGTATATTCTTTGAAATAATCTTTTTTTAATTTGCTTGGTTTAAAATAGTTCTGAAGAGCGAAATTAATTGAATCCTGTTCGCGCTTTTTTATAAAATCTATAATCTTTACGATTTTAATAATACCACCCAAGCTTTTTTGGAGCTTTTCGTGATCGATTTGTTGATCAGTTTCAATTATTGCAACTTCAATGGAAATTGTAAGAACTTTAAAGGGATGTCCTTTATCGGTTAGTTCTTGTTGTAAGACTTCAAGAAGCTCAGCGATGGATAGTGTATATACCCTCCCTAGGATAAATGCGTACTGCATATTTTTAAACTTCGAAACTATGGTAATTAAAGATAAAATTTATTGTGCGATAGGAGCTTGTTTGCTCTTTATTTTTGGTTTCTCAGTTTGCCTGCTAGGCAAACAAACCGAAGTAACTCCTCATAATAATACTCCTATTAGGCTTTACGATCAATATAAGAAAGTTGTTGTTGATCAAACCTGCCCGATTAAGGGCAAAGCCAGTTCAAGTAAGAAAATATACCATCTTGCGGGGAATCAGTGGTATTCAAAACTTAAACAGACCGACTGTTTTGCTAGCGAAGAAGAGGCCAAGGCGGCGGGGTTTAGGAAGTCCTCGAGATAATTTAATTGCTCAAAAGAAAGCCAGCGCCCTTCCGAAGAAAGACGCTGGTGAGTTTACGGCCCTTTAGCTAGGCTAGAGCTCCTCCAAGTTCTAGTTGTTTAAAATGTTGATACTGACCATTGAGCCTTGAGAGCTCCTCATGAGTTCCAATTTCCGCGATACGTCCGCCTTCCATCACCACCACCATGTCAGCGTTCATAATTGTGCTGAAGCGGTGAGCGATAACAAAGATGGTGCATTCGCGTTTAGCGATCAGGTCATCGATCGCATATTGCACCTGTCTTTGAGAATCTGGATCCAGAGCGCTGGTTGGCTCATCTAGGATCAAGATCTTCGGCTTTCGATGCAGCGCTCTAGCAATGGCGAGGCGCTGACGTTGGCCCCCGGATAGGCGAGTGCCATTTTCTCCGATCTCGCTATCGTAACCCGCGGGTAGGCGATTGATAAATTCATCCGCAAAAGCTTGCTTTCCCGCCACCTCCTCCTCGCGGAATGGTGCATCAAGACGGGAGAGCCGGATGTTGTCACGTATCGACGCACTGAACAGGACTGAGTGCTGTTGAACAGTGCCAATAAGTTCTTGGCGGTAGCGATGAAAGTCCAAGTGACGAAGATCGACTCCGTCGATCAAAATCTCTCCTGAGAAAGGATCGAACTCACGTTGCAGCATCGAGGCCACGGTGCTTTTGCCGCTCCCAGTCTTTCCTACAAAGGCTACGATCTGGTTGGGCTTGACCTTCAGGCTGAAATTGCTTAAAGCGTTCTCGCTGCTATTTTCATAGCGGAAAGATACGTTTCGAAATTCAACTTCACCCCGAACATTCTCTAGCCACACCGGCTCATCTGCCTGTCTCACTACTGGCAAGGACAACATGATCAGTAGCATTTCACGGAGCGCTTCAAACCCTTCGCTGATGTGGCGTTGATATTCGCCAATCGTATTGAAGTTGCTGTAGGCGCGTTCCATAAACGCCATCGACAGGACCACTGTACCTAAGCTTGCATCGCCACTCTTTACGAGTAGCGCGCTAATTAGATACAAGAAACCCCGCGAAATGGTTTGATAGTCATCCAAGATGGTCATCCTCCAGATCCAGATCTTGTATCGCTGGTGTTCTCGGAATCTGTAATCGACCAGCTCGCTGTCATTGCGCTTGCTAAATACTTCTTCCAAGCCAAACGCTCTAATCGCGCGCCAGTTGTGAGTCATTTCAGACCCGATAACGTCGAGCCTTCTGTGATCGACGTGGTCTGCTATCCGCAAAGGCTCGAGGTGCTTTTGGTTTAGCCGCACTCCGATGATATACACCAGGGAGGTCAGGCTTGCCAAGACTCCGTATCTCCAATCAAGGAAATATAGAGCGATGATTGTAATCACCAAACGCACGACCGAAGGCCCTGCTTCAAAAATTGTGGCATCGGCCAATGAACCGATCTTTGACGCGTTCTTTCCTATGATCGCGTCCTTTTCGCCGGTGCCATGCAAAGTATGCCACTCTGTGCTGAGTTGCAATTCCTTGCGATGGCTTGCTCCCCACAGTAACTCTTTGACGCAAAGGACAAAATACTTGCGCCTAATACGCATTTGCTTGTTGATTCTTGTGCCGACCCAGTAGCTTACGAGAATAACGCCCGAGAGCGCTATCATGTAAGACATACTTAAGTCCGAGGCGAGGGAATCAAAGAACAACTTTGCCGGGTACATCTGTGCTGTTAATGCAATCTCTGCGAAAAACAACCAGAGCCCTACAGCCAGCGTAACCCGGCGCATTTCAGGCATTGCTTTTGCGACTTCTGGATTGACTTGCAAAACTTGCCGCAAGTCGTTTAGAAGTTTGAACTGCATTCAATTCCTCCTTGAAGCATGTGGTCGGTTTAAACCGAGGGGAAACTCAGAGACAAAAAAACCGGCTTATATGCCGGGTTGGAAATCACGTAAACTTACAGTGAAAACTAACACGGCAAAATAGGGCTGATGAAGCCTGACTTTGAGACGGTATTTGATTCTGCTTGATTGATTCGCATACTATTTGTGCCTGTTAGTTAATAAATTAAACTTTTTAGCTAAGCAATTAGCTTATGTGGCATATTACAGGATAGTCCTATGATTGTCAACGAGGGTGGTGGGGAAAGCTTTGCACAATAGTAGGTTAGCAGCTCTAGGTTAATGTTTGGTATAATACCCCCATGAAACAGATCTATCTCGACTACGCCGCGACTACATACATTGATGAGCGGGTCCTTAAGGTAATGCAACCTTTTTTAAGCAGAGATTTTGGCAACCCTTCCAGTATTTACAACAGTGGGATGAATGCAAAATTTGCAATTGATGACGCCCGAAAAAGCATCGCGGTGAGCTTGAACTGCAAAGAAACAGAAATTATTTTTACAGCTGGTGGCACTGAGTCGGTAAATCTTGCTATTTTCGGGGTTGTTAGAAAAGCCCTTTTAAACGCTAAGAGAAAACCGCATATCATTTGTTCGGCAATAGAACATCACGCGGTCTTGGAAAGCTTTAAAGCTTTAGAGGCCGAAGGAGTCGAAACGACTTGTCTGCCAGTAAACCAGCAAGGTTTCGTTGACTCGAAAGCACTTCAAAAAGCGATAAAGCCAAATACGGTGTTGGTTTCAATTATTTATGCAAATAACGAAATTGGAACGATTCAATTAATACCCGAAATTTCAAGAACTTTGCGCAAAGTTAACGAAGAAAGATTTAAAGCTAAGTTAAATAAAATATATTTCCACACTGATGCTTGTCAGGCATTAGGAGCCTTATCAGTAGATGTTCAAAAACTTGGAGTCGACCTGCTAAGTTTTAACGGCAGTAAAGTGTATGGACCAAAACAAACTGGAGGTTTGTTCGTTCGTTTTGGTACGAAATTAAATCCGTTAATTTACGGAGGTGGTCAAGAAAATGGTTTTAGATCTGGCACAGAAAATGTTGCTGGGGTGGTAGGGTTGGCAAAGGCCATCTCGATTGCCAATGCCGAAATGACCAAAGAAAACAAACGTCTGCGTTCTTTGCGCGATTATTTTATTCAGAGCTTAGAAAAGAAAATTGAGGACGTAACCCTGACCGGCGCGAGTATAAAAGAAGATTCAGAAAAATATCCTAAACGATTACCAAATAATATTAACTTTATTATTAATGGTGCAGAGGGAGAAGCATTGCTACTTTACTTAGATGCAAGAGGGGTGGAAATTTCAACTGGATCAGCTTGCGCCTCAACCTCTCTGGATCCTTCTCATGTCATTAAGGCGTTGGGTTATAATGAGAGCCAAGCAAAGTCTGCTATTAGAGTATCTTTGGGGCGAAAGACTAAGAAAGCGGATTTAGCCTTTTTGTTAAAAATAATACCCGGAATTGTTAAAGAATTACGGAGGGTGTCTCAACTTTCTTAATTTTCACTTTTTGAGCTATAATGCACCTATGCAAACGATGATACTGAATCAAAAAGTCGCAGACTTAGCTTTAGAGCAAATCGCCAAAATAATGCCGATTGTAAAGGCACATGGTGGGGGAGTAGAGGTGCTTAAGGCTACCGATGATCGTTTAGTTTTAGGATTAAAAGGGCACTGTGCAGGATGCCCGATTGCGCCAATGACTTACGGCGTAGTATTGAACAAATTTTTACGTGAAGCGATACCAAGTTTAAAAGATATTAAATATATAGATTTAAAATAATATGGCAGGCAAAATAAAATATTTGATGGTTGATAGGGAACTGTGTATTGGGGCGGCTTCTTGTGTTGCAATTTACCCAGAAGTTTTTGAAATGGACGGAGAAAATAAAGCTGTAATTTTACAGAAAAATGGAATCAAAACCTCTGATAAAACTGATGTGGATCTTCTTCAAGTAGAAAAATTAGACGATGACACTTTATTATTGGCAGCTCAAAGCTGTCCAACATTGGCAATAACTTTGTGGGACGACGAAGGTAATCAAGTTTATCCGTAATTCAAAGCTTACTAAAAGTAATTAGGACAAATTTAAATCCCGTTGATCGGGATTTTCTTTAAAGTAATCGTTATTTAAAAATGTGTTCAAGGTTGCTAGCGCACCGCCCAATACAACTCCTGGGACGAACCCCGTCGCGGTTAGCTCGGGAATTATCGCCGCGGCTATAAGCGACAAGGGGATACAGACACAAATGTTTGTAAAGAAAAACTTGGTCTTAGTAAATTCTCTGTCGCCCTCAAAAAAGACCGGCTCTATTAAGCTCACAATGAACGCCAAGGCGAGACCGGAAACCGCCGGAATAGGATAGGAGCTGAACGTGATTCCAGGGATAAACAATCCGCCCAATAGGATTAAAACTGTGTTAGATAACCATTTCAAAGAAATACTCATCTGTAGGTTTTTAAGTTTTTACCTACATATATATTAAACCCACAAAAAAAATAATGCAATGTCGTTTGGCCTTGCAATTTTTGTATTTTTCTGGCATAATCTTGGAAGTACGGTTCGCCAATTATCAGGGGGGCGAATAGAATGTTCACGAAAAAACTCATTCCGGGGGTACGATTTTATGACGGAAATCGCGCAGGGTGGACCGAGCAACAAAACAGGCTTCGTCGATACGCGACGCCACTACCTGAGGAGCGACACTGTTGTTTCGGAAGTGGTGACGCCGGTGGCTCCAGTGGAGGGTTACGACTGCCCCGGATGCGACATCACGGTTCAGCGGACCGACAAGGTTTGCTGGAATTGCCATCGGCCACTTGGTGCGGGTGAGATCGACTAATGGCCACCTCATTCACGGGGACGCCGATGGGTATTCCTGAGATTCGGGAATGGACCCAAGGCTTCGAGCTCTGCCTCGAGTGTCGCGTCACCAAGAAAAAGGGGACGCCATGCCAAAACCGGACATGCTACAAGTTTGGAAAGCCGGTGATACACCCGCCGCCGCAAGAGCCGATTCGCTGCGAGGCTAGCCCCGAAAACACGGCGCTCTATGCTGCGTATCGCGAGGCCGGCGTGCAGTGGGTCCGCTGAGAAGTTCGTGAACTACAACTATCGGAGATCACTTGCCTTGCGCAGCTGGTCTCTTTTAGTTAATACGAAAATGTACTACAATGGCGGTGGTTAAGCCAACCCCACGGAGGTGGCTATGTGCGCTGTACCCAAGGTTCAAACAAGAAGAGCTTTGCAAGCTGTGCTTGGACCTCGTGGTTTGGACGAACGTACTTTTTTCTGCACGAGAGAGAAGTGGCGTGACCAAACTGTGTACTACATCCTTCGAGCGGATTGTCCGGAAATGGAACCGCCTAAGCAAGGTCCTGACGCGGATCTGGTCGTGGCTAATCTTAATCCTGAAAACGCTCTAAGAGGAAAAGCGGAGGAGATTGCCGAAGCTCTGGTGAAGGAGCTGGGTATTCCACGTTGGGGGATAAAAGCCTTGCGGTGGAGGAGTAACGACGGTAAAACCGCCTACACTCTTTACATCAACGTGGTAATTTTTGCCTTTTGGCAGGCGTTCCCCAGTGAGCAGACTAGTTGATTAAGAAGAAAGGTTTGCCAGTTGTCCTTAACAACTGGTTTTTTTATTGACCGCAGCTGGTCTCTTTTAGTTTCAGAGAATGCCATACGTGGATTGACCAGAAGGCTCAAATGTAGTAATCTATTTTATTCGCATAGAAATGAACCAACAACCTAGGAGGTTGGATGAAGAGTCTACACTAGCGGCTGAACCAAAACATTCAAGCCGCCTTAGATCCCGTGGTCTCACGGACCCTCTTAAAGTGCGGCAACGCACTAGGAGGGTCGAATGACCTGTCACAACAACGCTGCACCGACGAGCACCATCCCGAAGGAAGAACGGTTTTTTTTGGCTGTCCGTAAGACGATGGAGGAGAGCTATGTCGAATTCTTCGACCGAGAGGTCTGGGGGTTCGAGCCCTCACTCTACGTTTTCGGAGCTACCCGGGAAGAACTTCTGATGGAGCTCCACCGGTATTATCAGGGACATCTGCACCCTGAAGAATACCGATACATCCTGCGGCTGGTGATGCAGATCCCGTGGGGGAAGCTCTACGGGAGGTACTAGTTGTTGGACTGGGCAGACCTACTGCCTCGCCGTGTTCCTTAATTGGAGCGCGGCGTTTTTTTTATTGCTAGAATGCGTTATTGGTTTTAAAACCTTCTTCGTGTAATGTAGCGCAAGCGTACAGGGGTATTTTTTTTGTTGGTAACTAAAAACAAAGGGGGATATATAAAATTTATGAATAATTTATACAAGCTTGAATCTGAAATAAATTACTTAAATAAGATTTCGACGGCTATGCCGTCTGAGGCGTCCTGGGCCCATAGGGAAGTGGTTCGAAAGGTGCTATATACATAATATTACCTTGTCGCACAATGTAGCTTATGCGACAAGGCCAGTTAACATTGGCCTTTTGTTTCAAGCACTTTATAACAAACTCCTTTTAAGCATCTTAGAATTCCCTGTCCGGTACAGAAAACTCTATTCTCCTGCCAAAGTATTCACTATCACGTGGTACTTGTATCCACCCCCACGTGATACAAATTACCACGTGTAACGAATACTTGATTAATCAACTAATATGTTGTTTAGATTTGATTAGGTGTTAAAATAACTTTATGTGGTATACCTACATCCTCCTGTGCGATGACAAATCTCTCTACACTGGCATAACTAACGATCTGGCTAAACGGCTGGCTGATCATAAAAGTGGCAAAGGTGCTAGATACACTAAGGCACACCCGGCAGATAAGATGCTTTACTACGAGACCTTTGATAGTCGATCAAGCGCATTAATACGCGAAGCAAAGATCAAAAAATTAAAACGTTTCGATAAATTACTGCTTACCAAATCCCGTCGTTCGGAAGAAATAAGTAATACTAAGGTTAAACTAACAAAAAAACCGCGGATATAAGACCTGCGGTTTTTTTATTCTGCATGCAAGTGTCCACCAGTTGTAGTTTCAAAGACATTAGACGCTGGACATAATGATTTTGCCGAGTATAGCCTCGGATCAGCATACTCATTCACAATCGTTAACCCTATCCTCAGCGCGTCCTTACACAATTGAGACAACTCTTTGCTATTTCGCTTTTCGTAGTAAAGTCCTAAATCTACACATGTCCCATTCTGATGACAAAAACTTAAATGTCTCACTGTCGGCGGAAAAGCCTCGGTTAGTCTCCAATTGGAGTTGATTTGCGCTAAGCGTCTTAACTTCGCTGCTAATTTATAGTCAACGTACTCCCCTATATCCTTAGCAACTGGAATAACAGTATCTTTTAACAAAACACAATCTCTGCAAGCGCCGATGGTTTGCCCTTGATGAAAATTTGCGCCCTGGCAGGACTTATCGTCGAAACACTCTACGCTTTTAGTCATTGCTCCGTCGACTCCCCCTTTTGGCTGCAATTTGTAATACGTTAGGCCTAAAATAAAAACCAATGCGGCGATCGCAAATAATATTGATTTTTGATTTATTCCTTCGCTTTGCATTAGTGACTCTTAGGCAGATTTAAAAAGTTTTTAAGGTTTTATTATTATTAAATATTTTTGGCTATCTTTAACAGTTTGCTCACGGGCAATTGTTCGTCTACGAGGGCCGCTGTCTGAAATAAGAACGTGAGTAAAGTTCGTACCGCTGTCATTTCCATAACCACTTGCAGATGAGGTTTTAGTGCTAATATTACCGGCTGCATCAGCCATGCCATAAAGCACGACAAAATGTCCGTTTGAGGTAAAGTACCCCGGACCCATAGCCGCAATTACTGGGTAACCTTGGAACAATGCAGTTTTTGCTTCGTCCCAATTTCGTGCAGCCGTCGCCCTTATCCCATATATTTGAGCAACAGCTGGAAACATGGCGTAAGCGGTTCCACTTCCGCAAACTCGATAGCCAAGCTTAGAAGAAAGAAAAGCTATTGTAGCGGGATTGATAACCGTGGGCGCTTGCGATGTTGGCTTTAACTTACTGTGACGTGAGTAGTAAGCTAAAACCATAGCCATCGCAGAAGGTCCGCAGCCGGATGTACCTATGGTGCTTTGATCTGCAGGAGAGCATGGTGTTCCATCCTTCTGTGTGTAAGGAATATCTTTCCATCTCCCGTCTAGTTGGCTAAAGTTATCAAAAAGATTACTTGCGCTGATCGATCCTTCGTTGGCATCAGGGGTCCTGGTATCATTAGCGCGGGTGACTTGATTTGGAATTGCGGTGCCGGCTTCAGTAAAAGCTCTTTCAATGTCGGCGGTTGCATCACCTCTACTGACATCTCCGCAAGCTGCACCACCAGTTCCGTACGATCCTAACTGGGTGACCAAATTCTTTTCAGCGCATGGGTCGGTTGGCACGGTTAGCTTCGGTATTCTGGTTAAATTAGGGTCAATTGTATTTAAAAGTGCGTAAGTCCCGAATAGTAAAACCAGTCCCACGATAGTCGAGTTAATATAACTCTTAGCTTTGCTTATATTTTCATTCCCTCCCTGGGCGTAAAAGTACCCAGACAGCACAAACATCAATACCGCCACAAATCCCCCAATTGCAACGCCGAAAGTATAAATATTATTAACACAGCGGGCCAAATTAAACCCTGCCCCAGCGGTGGAATTATCAGGTTCGCAAATTTGCCCGCTCAATATCGAATTAGGTGCCGCTTGCGCAAGGCTCGGTGTAATAGCTAAACCGTAGCAAAAAAGTGCTCCGGCCATTAGCCAAATTTTCAGGATATTTTTTGTTTTTTGTTTCATTTGTTTAAATTTTGTCTAACACATCTAAAGCTTAACAGAGCTTAAAAGAATTTCATAGGGTCGTAAGTGTGGCCATATGGAATCTGGTAAGATCCATAAACACTAGTAGATGCCCCACTTTTTATACCAAAACCATCAGCATCAAACACTGTAAAGTGAATGTGGTAGCCCCTTTCTGGCCCGTAAAGGAGCCTAGAGGTATTACCTGTGTTCCCTTCATACCCTATTAAGTCGCCTTTTTTGACGCTCTGACCATTTCTCACAGTAAATTTAATCATGTGAGCATAAAGGCTAACAATGTCCCTATCCAGCTTACCGCCGGCTCTGCTTTTTATAGTAACCCAATTCCCATAAGCTGCTTGACCGGTACCAGTTCCATTCACAACTCCGTCGGCTGCTGCAAAAATAGAAGTACCAGCAGGTGCTGCAACATCGATCCCGTTGTGATAGTTGTAACCTAACTTTGTAAAACCAGTGTTGCCGTAACGTTGAGTAACCACTCCGTCCATTGGCCATGACAAAATTCCATTCACTGAAGGAAGTTTAGAATAATTTTTCTTACCTGAAACTTGACTGTCCAAATCTTGAATTTCTTTGTAAATAGCCGCTTCCTGTTGCTGAGTCGCCACTGCTAATTTTTGATAGCGACTTTCTTGCCCTTTGGTTTGACTTAAAAGCTGAACTTTTCCTGCTTTTTGATTACTTAAAGTCGTTTGGGTTTGATCCAATTGGTCACTTAATAAGTTTAACTGCTGAAGATTAGCTTCCAGCTCTGTTTGATCCTTCTCTAGTTTAGCCTTTATTTCTTTAATTTGCTGTAAGAGTGAGAAAACCTTTGTTTGAACTGATTCGGTGTACTGAACTTGGTCCATGAAATCCGAAAAATTATTACTGCTCAAGCCCAGCTGCAATGTGGATGTGTTGTCATACTGAGCCAGGGTCAAAAGTAATTGCCCTAAAAGACTTTTCTCTTGCTCAATTTGAATGGTTTTTATCTTTATTTGATCTTTTATTTCATCAATTTGGAGTTGGGTGTTCTCAATATTCGTTTGTGTCGCTTGAATACGAATTTCTGTAGCTCTAATCTCTGAATTATACAAGGCGATTTCGTTGTTCAAGGTTGCAGCT
>JBKJSV010000092.1:0-9311 GCA_046595755.1 Candidatus Doudnaibacteriota bacterium
TTCCATTTATGCAGTTCTTTTGCTATACCATTCCAATCAAGTTCTTTGAGGTCCACCAAAAAACCACCGTTAGGTGGTTTTTTTATTTTTACAAACTAAGCTACATAACAAAAAAAAAGCGGAACCTTGTAAAAAGTTCCGCTCAGTTTGTCCGATGGTAATACTCACATCGGACCTGCTTTCCTCCTTTTACCCACACTCCTTCAACCGAATGGGACTAGCCCCCGGTCACGGAGAGTCTGCGCTGTGAACAGCTTACCGTCCAATACTCCCATGTACACGCTGCACGCTCCGTTGTGGGTGAGGATGTCATTCCAAGCTACATCATCTCCGACTTCGATCCAAGCATTGGCACCCTCCTCGTCGCAGTTCCACCACTTTCTACCGCAGCGGCATAGGTGCACGCGAGGGGCGCATGAACGACCCTCCGCAAGAGAACTCCAGGAGATACTCCCTCCCATGTTCTGTGTTGCGAGCGCTTCGCAAACACAAGGACCCGTATATAGATCCATCTGCACGGCACCAGCACGAACTTGATCCGGTAGCTTACCTTCCGCCCTGATCAACTCCAGCTTCTGTGAGACGAATCGCCGAATGGCGCGATTGATCGATTCGTCTAAAGTGAAGTACTTTTCGCCGCTGGCACTCTGCCAGAAAGTCTCGCTCGTGCAACACACCGTCCAAGCGTTGCCCTCTTGATCAAGGGTGCGGTCGGCGTCCCAAGTGTCCGACCCCTCGATTCCGCCTTCAACGTAGTCGATGAATGTGAACACACCTGAGGCTCGGTTACCGTCAAGTCGCAGAACGGTCATCGTATGAGCGACGACCCCTGCATTTCCAAGCCGCTCTTGCGGCCCATTCCACGTATGAAGCGTCACTGGTATCGCTCCTGTTGATATATTGTATCCGACACTCCGCTCTTGCGGAATAAATCATAATAGCGCACTGACTGGGCTTAGTCAAAGTACAGATAGGGACTGAGGAAGTATCCTATTTATTTTCCTGGCAATCTATCATGCATGCACGGCCACGCGAAACTCATCCCAATTAACCAGTTCCCTAGCCATATCATTCCAATCGAGTTCTTTGGGGCCCACCAAAAAACCACCGTTAGGTGGTTTTTTTATTTTGAGCCAAAGCTTCGTTGATCCTGTTCACCAGATCGGGATGATAATGAACGTTTTTAGCGCCAGTATATCTATGCCTGTATACTTTAAACCACTCCGGGTGCGCAGACTGAAAAGTCGCTGCTATATTTACTACTTTTTTTGTATTTTTCTTTCCATACATTTCAGAAACCGCTGAAGGGGTCATCCATCCGACAGGAGCCACTTCCACCTTGGTCAGCTCTGCGACAATTTTATTTACTAACTCGGGGGCGTAATGCTCAAAAACGCCTGATGGGGTACGATAAAGCTTAAACCATTCCAAATGTTCCTGCCTAAAACTATCTGCAACTGCTTTAACGACCTCCTGTTGACGGCTAGTCTGTCGGCACAAACTTTTATTTGTCATCCATCCTGGAGGAGTAACTTCGTACTCATTAAGTTGTGAAAGGATTTTTTGTGATAATTCTGGTGCAAAGTATTCCGTAGGCCTACCAGCTCTAGAATTGTAAATCTTAAATAATTCCGGATTGGCTTCTCGGTATGGCTTGAGTGTTTGTTCTACTTTGCTGTAAGCGCGACCAGCGGAGGCACTTATAGAGCTTATGCTCTCCCAGCCTTCCGGAGGGTCAGTAAACTGAGCTAGTTCCGCAGTCACACTCTCTATTAAATCTGGAGAATAAAATTGCCCGTCCTGCTTAAGCCTAGGGTGCTTGTATACTTTTATCGATCCGGGATGAGCTTCATTATACTTACGTGCTCGCTCTTTGACCATGGAAACGGCTCGGCCTACTTGGACAGCCAGAAAACCGGCTGTCTTCCAGCCCCGAGGGGGTAGAATCTCTTTTATAAATTCCCTTAGATATTCAACTAAGTCTGGTGAGTAGTACAGGTTCGCATGCCCTAGCTCAGAATTATAAATCTTTTTAATTAGATCTCGATCTTTAATATAATACTCTTTAGCAAAACTCTTAATCAAGTTGTTATCTAGATCGTGCTCCGGAAACTCCTCAGCAATTTGATCAGGACGCAGCCATCCTTCTGGTGCCTTGGTTTCCAGTTTAGAAGGGGCTGCTTCGATAACTTCCTGAGCCATTTCTTTTTCGATCTCTGCGTCATCCCTGTCCTCGGAAAGATCAATTTGCAAAAAAGGAATTAGCTCGACTGAACAATATGCAAACGACTGCTGACCCATTTTTGCTCGAAAGTTGGAGAACCAGTGGGGGTGGGCTGCCCGATACTTTTTAGATAGATTGGCGACGCTCCTACTGGAAACTCCTAGCATTAACCCAATATCAGAAAGGCTCAACCAACCAGGGGGAATTTCATATTGAGAAGCTTTTTCGTTTTCCAAGTTGGCCTTTGCAGCTGCCAAAAACTCCGGAGCATAATACAAAACCTGCTTACCTCGATGTAACCTTCGCGCAGCCCTAAACCAAGCCGGGTGGGCCACACGATATCTTTGGACCAAAGCCAAAGAATTGTAATACTCCATCTTCAACTCTCCGGCTAAAGAGCTGACCGCTTTCCAACCTGATGGCAATTCCGTAGCTTCCAAGGTCTGACTTAAAACAAAAATCGCATCCGGGGAGTAGTAGGTAAAAAATTTACCCTCAGGGCTGCGAAACTCTCCTGCCTCCTTGGGGTGATCGTTTATATAAGGAACCAAATATCTTTCTATCGTTTCGACGGAGCACCCCAAACGCTTCGACAACTCGTACATATGTATCCAGCCATTAGGAACTTTTATTCTTTCAAAGTAATCCTGGACTTCTTGAACTAACTCCGGAGACAAAAATTCCGTAACTAAGCCAGTATAGCCCCGGTACATTTTGAACCATTCAGGGTGTGCGCGCTCGTAACCATTAACCACCTCATCTACTGTACCGAAGGACAAAACCAGTTGACTGGCCAGATTCATCCTGTTCTTCCATCCCTCTGGGGCCTTCGGAAATTTTTCATATTCTCTTTTTACAATCTCCACCAACTCCGGTGAAATAAACTCGGCAGTTCTTTTTGCCTCGCTAATTTTGTAAGTCTGAAACCACTCTGGATGATTTTTCCTATATGCATCAGCTATCTTGTAAACTGTTCCCCGATCAATACCAAAAGCAGTTTTCATACTAACTACACTTACCCAGCTGTTTGGCGCGACCTCAAAAGGAGCTAATTGTTTACGAAGTAGCTCCGTTAACTGCGGAGAAAAATATTGGGCATCCCACCGCCCACTTTTAAAAGATTTGAACCACTCTGGATTTTTTTCCCTATAATACTCCGCGACCTTAAGTACGGAATCCCTGCTACGAGTTAACTCGAGGCTCAACGCGTTTAGACCCGCCCACCCTTCGGGAGGCTGTTCGTTTGTGCGCTGGTTCTCTGTTTTATTCGTTACTATTTTCTCCCCAGTCAGCAAAGCTTCGCGAATTTTATCTTTCCACTTCTCTTTATCCCCGGGATAAACAACGGTCACCACGTTCGGCCTGTCTTTAAGCTGGTCTTTTGTCAAAGACAATAACTCTGCCACTTCTTCATCTGAACCAACATCTTTAATTACAAAAGACGCGTTTCCTTCTTCATTGTTTACCAAAACCACTTTGCCAGCATCCTTTAATAAAAACGCCCTGTAACTTTCCTTTCGCATCATCGAGGGATTATTAACACCCTCTACAACTTCATAGCCAATATTTTGATCAGATAGCAGCTCCGCTAAATATACCGAGCGAGGTATAAGATCCTTGGATTCCATTCCTGTTCCACTACCGGTAACAATTTCGCCTTGATCAGGAGGCACTATCGTATCAAAAATTCTAGAGATATTATCTGGAAACTTCACGAAGGAACCTAACCTAGCTCTTTCTTGGATAAAGCCACGGACGTCGAAGTGCCAAGTCTTATCGCTTTCATTAAAACTTAGGAACTTCTTTGCATCAACAAGTTCAGCTATTTGTTGAATTGAAGCCCTGTTTGCCAATAGATGCTTAAGCTGATTTGCAATTTCTAGGCTATAGCTTTCTATCCTCGCTTGTAATTCAAAGCCTTCGGAATGGTGTGACATAAACCTTTATTATTTACCTTAGCATACACCACAGTGAATGTTAGTGGCAATAATAGCTGTAATATAACTGGAGTTTTCAGCCATTCTATTTATCTAAATGATTGTTATTATTAAGTATGCTCTTCAGCCACGATTTTATATCTTTACAAACCGCTTGCATGCATACACGGCCATGCGAAACTCATTCCAATTAAGTAGTCCTTTGCTCAATTCACTCCAATCAATTTCTTTAAGGTCCACCAAAAAACCACCTTTCGGTGGTTTTTAAATTAGCTATTTATTAATAGTTGACGCGCCATTGGTTTCAATACTCCACTGCTTCGGATAGTTATCTGCTATATAATTTATAGCATCTAGTTGATCTTTCGTGGGTTGCTCACCTTTGTGAGCTAATATTACGTAAGCCATTTTAAAATCTTTTTGGCTGCTTGAATAATCTGGAGTTCGCACACCATATTGTCTTACCAAATCAGAAAGGCTGAGAGTTTTTAGAGAGCCTGTTACTGTGGTAAGGTTATAGTCATTCGTGGTTGGTTGTATAAAACTAAAACCAGAAAAAGAAGATGCGGGTAGAAGACCCATCAAATACAAAGTCAGCGGAGAAAATCCTTGAGTAACACTATCTCCTACGGTGTAAGTTCCATTACCATTGTCTGTCCAAGCAAAACCTCCATTAACATCGCTAAGCATTTGACCATTACGAGTAAACTTTGTATTAGCCCATCGAGAAAAATGCCAAGCGTCATCAGCTTTAAATTTCCAGCCGCTTGCACAATCAACCCCGCAACTAATTCTATCACCTATGAACATCGCCCACTGGTGCACAATCTCATGGGTTAGAACACTAAAATTTGCTTGAAGCAAAGACGGAGAGGTTTGCCCTGGGGAAGTGTAACTACTGTTCATATAATTAACACCTAACAAATTCTTGGGATTACCAAATTGACTAGAAGCATCAAAGATACCTAATCCTATGCCTTCTACTGAATTTTTAACTTGATAATGTAAGTGCGGTTGAGTACTGTCAGTAAAGGTATTAAAGATACTTATGAAATCATAAATATCTTTATCAGGGTGTGCTTTATAAAAATTACTAATTGCACTGCTTACATTTACGGAATCATTCTGTCCAATAATTGTACCATCATCGTTTAAAATAAAAATATTCTTTGCTGCTAAACTTGCAGTATCATAAGCATTCGAGTTTTGAGTAGGAGGTTGAGTAGGGTTCGGTTGCGTCACGACAGGCTGAGTAACAATAGGCTGAACGCTTTGCCCTTTTGCTTGGACCACAGCCCCAGTTGGCACTCTCAGGTCGGCACCGTTTGCAGGAACAACCTCGTTAAATTTAACACCCCACGACAAAAATATATCTGCTGATGGGTAGGGGTAGCGAAAATCCTTGCCCATAAAGAATAAAGTTTTTTTAGAACTCACTACCGTACCTCTCGGATGTCTCAGTTGAGAAGAGAGTATATTCGGCCCAATTGGAATTGATGAAGTGTCTTGTTTTTTTACATTATTTAATTTATAACCTAAGCCTTTAAACACTTTTAAAGATACGAACGGCCTCTTCAAACCATATTCTATAGAATATATAGTTCCTTTATCAGAAACTAAGTCCCCGTCGTTAAATGCCTTGCCAATAAAAGGAGTAATAAGTAAGGCTACTGCTGTTATCAATAAAAGTAATTTATTTTTCATAATCTTATTTTATATTTGTCTCTCATTAAATACCCAAGTATTTAACTAAACTATACCATATATTTAAAAAATTAGGTTAGGATGAACCAATCTCTCCGAGCATCTCTTCGACCCCTCAAACGCTGCCGGACTGATACTCCCATGCCCCCTTATGGCCTCTAACCTAAAATCATCCCATCTACTTAGTTCATCCACCAATCCATTTCAATCCAGTTCTTTGGGCCCACCAAAAAAACCACCGTTAGGTGGTTTTTAAATTAACTTATTCGTGGTGCGGAAGGAAGATTTTTTTCAACTAACTGCTTAAATTTAATTTGCTGATCAATCGGCCATTTTCTAAATAGCTTATCGAAGTCACCGTCGGTAAGGCGATCAAGATCTCGCATTAAAGCATTAATATTCAGCATATGCATTGCAAGTTCGTTAGAACTAAGCACTTCATTATGCTGCTCAGATAAATCGGGTGAAGTAAATTCCTGTGTAGGTTTTATTCTTTCCATATAAACTCATTATAACAATTTTACCTAAAAAACTTAAATACAAACAATTGTACCAATGACCTAGCTCTTTAGCCAATCCAGCTCTTCAGGGCCCACCAAAAAAACCACCGTAAGGTGGTTTTTAATTTAATCCTGACATTACCTTGGCGATGAAGCTAAAGCTCTTTTCATCTGTTGAATAACTTTTGCGCCGCGTTTCTTTAACTGCAGTTGCAGGTCAGATTTTTTATCAGGTTTTACCCTAACCTCCCGAGCTGAAAGACCGGTCTTGTCAGCTTTTAAATAAACTTCGGATACCTGACTCAATCTTTTTTCCTCTCTTGCTTCCATCTCCATCCGCGCTTGAACTCTTTCCTGCGGTATGTCCGATTGAGAATCTGAATTTGCTAAAGCAGGTTTTTCAAAACTACTTAAAGGCTGCAGCTCTTTTACATAGGAGTCTCTATCCTTCTCGTCTTTTCCCATGGCTTTAAACCCAAATTTTCCACCTACTCCGTATAGAGCCTGCCAACGCTTTTGCTCCTGGTCCTTGTCTTCGGTTGGCGCACCCGTTGCCCGCAAACTTTCTAGGTCTAGTTCATTTTGATTAGCTACTTTCCAATAGATAATTTTACCCGACTCATCAGCTTTTCTCTGAAGCAAGTGGATGAAAGCACTCTCTATAACAGTAGCAACTCCGCGTCCTTTTTTAATAGTAATAATATGCCCAGAGTATTCTTCTTGCTGGCTTGTGGAGTCTGACTGTTCTGCTGCGGCTGCACGTATGCCCAAAATATTACCTGCTGAATCAGTAGCGACTAATATATGATTCTCTGATCTTGTACCGCTCATAAAATTCGGATAAGTTGCTGAGAAGTCTTGGACATCAACAGCCATCCCCTCAGAGGTACTACCATGATACAGCGGCCCAAACCTTAGCCGTCCGGTTTGTTCCGCCTCTTCCAGAAATTCTGCAGAGCTCTCAACAAGTTCAAGTTCGTCGGCAGCCAACTCTAAGATATCTCCAGATTGTTCTGGGGCAAATATGGTCGCGTCCAGCTCTGAGGAGTCTTCTTTATAATCTTCCACTGAAATACGAATGTCCTTACGAGACTGCTCAGTTTTTGTTAAGGTACCGTCCACCGAAAATTTAATTTCTGCCAAATCTTCGGGCAATAGAGCGGCTTCTTCTTGGTCTCTACGGCGTGCTCTCTCTCGATTAGCGGATTCTTTTCGCTTCGATTCTTGCTCAAATTCGGCAGGAAGTGCGTAACTAAAACTATTTGCGGAGTCTTCAGTAGGTTCAACTGCTAAAACATCTTCTGAAATTTCATTACCCACTTCCTGATTTGGTTTTGGAAAATCCTGAGACTGCTCTACTATTACTTCTTCTGTTTTTTTGGCTTGCTCGCGAGCCAAAGCTGCAGTCTTTCTCTCTTCACTAACACGAAGACCTCTTGCGATTTCCCTGTCTTGTTTGGCGTAAGCAGCAGCTTTCTCCGGGTATTTTTCAGCAAAGCTAGTCCATTGCTGAAAGCTTACCCTGCTAAATTCACGCTCTAAATCCGCCGCCGTACCGTTCGGGCGACCTTTCCAGGCGTTATTTGCAATCCGTTGAATTTCTGAATTCACTTGACCCACGATTGGATCATCCAGAGGAGAAGCATATTCCCTGACTCTCTCCTGGTCATCGTATCTTTTCGCGTCTTCGGGATGCAATTCTGCAAATTTTTCTTCAGCGGCAGTATCGAAAGTGCTTGGATGCCCTACTTTACCAAACGTGGCATCTTGGTAATGCGAGGACAGTGAGCCGTCCTTTTCCCATTTTGAGCCATGCAATTTTTCCCACTGCTGCTGACCTTCTTCTTTTAACCCCTGAAGTCTCGGGTCGCTTTTTAAATCACCTACTAACTGGGCTCTAGCTTCTTCAGCTTCGCGATCCAAGGCAGTCAGATCTTCATCTGTTTCTGCATCGAATTTTCCTCTCAAATCTTCGTTTTCAGCCTTAAAACCAGAGACTTCGGCATCTGCTTTAGAAACAAGCCCGTCTCTTTCCTGTTCAGGTGTAAGCTCCAGTCTTTCTGATTGTGATTCAATATTTTCTTCTACGCTCTCCGGAGCTTCTGAGATTTGTCGATTTATTTCCGAGTTAGGGTCTGTCATTTGGTCAACTCCAAATCTTGTCTGATTTTATCAATTTTTTGTTTGGAGATTTTTTTATCAGCAATCTTAATTATCTCCAGCCTTTTCTTACGAAGTCCTAGTAACTTTTTTTGAAACTTTTGCCAACTATCTAATAAAGTGTCTACCATGGATAACATCATTTTAATCAATACAAGTATAACCCCTCCCCCAATACTGTGTAAAACCAAGCGTCTTAAAGCAAGGCCACAACCTAATTTCGTGATCATACTCTTTATTATATATCTTTTTAGACTACATATACTTCCATCAAAAAATCACAACTAAAACACTGCTTTTTTGTACATACCGACATTGTTGTATTGCTAAATTAGCAGCATACTACCTATATGCTTAATGGGTTCTCAAATACCTTTTAAAAACTTACTATTTTTGAATAGGTTGGCCCGGTCTTTTGCTTCGTTAATCAATAAAAGAAAATCTTATGAACGTATCTAGCAAAGTCTCCCTCGGTTTATTATCTCTCGCTCTTATACTTGGTACCTCAAACACAGCCATTTCCGCAACGGCGGTAAATTTGGGAGCCGCTAATAGCTTTGCTGTTCTCTCAGGTTCAACGATTACTAATACAGGGTCCACCGTTGTAAACGGTGACTTAGGAATGGCTCCGGGAACATCAGTAACAGGTTTCCCCCCGGGCACAGTTAACGGTACTCAACATATAAACAATGCGCTCGCCAATCAAGCACAAACAGACCTTGTTACCGCCTACAACTCCGCAAGTGATATGTCTAACCCGGTGGTGGTATCAGGAGACCTCGGTGG
>JBKJSV010000005.1:0-4934 GCA_046595755.1 Candidatus Doudnaibacteriota bacterium
TATACATATTCTGCATTTGGTCCATATCAATATCTCCGTAGCCTTTGATGTCTGGTTGGATTATTAAATCACAATCGATAAATTCTGTTTTTCTTCTTTCATAAATCGCATAGTCCAAAGCTTTACCCAAAATTGAAGCGATACTCGGAATTTTTATATTATCAATATTGACGATATTTTCCCTTACTCCAAAAACTGCTTCTTTCATTTTACGAACAGAGTCTAATACGTAAACAACTGGTTTCTTTAAAAAATTATAACCTTTTTTTAAATGAAGTATTCTGTTTGAAAATAAGTCCCTTGAGGTAGACATATCTATTCCGACTACATAGGTCGCACCCCAAGCACGAGCAGCTTCGACAGGAATAATATTAAACAAACCACCGTCAATTAAAACTTTATCACCCCAAACAACCGGTGTAAATAAACCAGGCATTGAACAAGATGCTTTAATCGCTCGCATGATATTGCCCATCGTAAAAACTACTTCCTCCCCATGCACGATATCTGATGCAACTATCGCCACAGGTATTGGTAATTCTTCTAGGTTATCAACGGAGATAAACTTTTTTGCTTCATCCCATACCGGATCCAAAGAAAATAAACCACCCTTAAAAGTTGGCTCGAATAAATCGAACAACTCCTTTTTGCCCATACTAAAATACATTTTTTTAAGCACATCCAAATTGTCACAAGAAAAAGCACACGCCACTAAGGTCGCGCTACTAGTAGAAGAAATCATGTCGATCGGTATATTGTGCTCCTTAAAGACTTCTAACATACCAATATAGGCAACGGCTCTACCACCGCAACCGGACATAGCCAATGCGATGCTTTTTCTGTTTCTCGGAACTATTGGCATAATTTTATTATTAGATCCGCTAGCTTATCAGAAGCATTTTCGGGCATGATTTTGCTTATATTTTCTTTTAATTGCCTTTGCCATTCACCATCATACATTATCTTTCGAATAGTTGATACCAACAAATCAGCACTAAGCTCTCTTTGATCAAAACAAATCGCGGCAGCGGCACTGTGCAGCACCTCGGCATTGTACTCCTGATGGGTGTCTGGCATAGGAACAATTAAACTGACTTTTTTCAAAGCTGATAACTCAGTAATAGTAGAGAGCCCTGCTCTTGAAACGACTATGTCAGTTATAGCGTAGGCTTCAGGCATGTTTGTAATTAACTCATAAGGGTGATAATTCGAAGAGTGGAAATCGATTTTTTTACCGGCTCCAGTCGAATGAATTACTTGAGCAAATTTTGTAAGTTCTGGTAAAGCTTCTTTCAAAATTTCATTCAATCGCAAGGCACCAGTTGCGCCGCCCAAGAATAATATCACCGGCAACTCGTCCATTATGGCGAAACTTTTTTTAATCTCAATCAAGTTTTTTGAAACGTTGACGAGGTCTTCCCTGTAAGGGTTACCTGTCCACAGAACTTTTGGCTCAATAGGAGAACCAAACAAACCGCTATTAATTCTGAAGTCCTTTAAAGAGTTCTCGAACGAAACGGTTATTTTCGTTGCCAGAGGTGCGACCAGTTGATTGGTTAAGCTTGGATAAACATCCTGTTGATGAATTACGGTTTTCTTTCCGGAAACCCACGCCGCCATAACCACCGGGACCGTAACATAACCACCCGCACCAAAAATTAAGTCCGGTTTAAAATTCCGAATTATTGCCAACGCTTCAATAAACCCGATAAAAATTTCGAAAGGCACTAGCAAAGTTCTAAAAGAAAAGTACCTGCGCAACTTTCCTGCTCGGATCCCAAGAAAAGGTATTTTATATTGGTTAGCAAACTTTTCCTCTAAACCGTTATTTGTTCCAACAAATAAAAAATTTGCGTCTGGTCGCTTTTTTTCAATTTTTTGCTTTACCGCGATAAGTGGCATAACCGGCCCACCTGTACCGCCACCAACTAACATTATATTCATCGTTTTAAATTATTATAAACTGAGATTGTTTCTTTGGCCGCAGTCTCCCAAGAAAAATACTGAGCCCTAGAAAAAGCATTGTTTGCTATCAAAGAACGATATTTATCATCGCACAAAAGCAGGTTAATCTTCTGGGCTATATCTTTCGGATCCAAAGGGTCAAAATATATTGCTCCGTTATCGTAAACTTCATTAAAAACCTCGCTATTTGCTACTGCTAGCGGTATACCCAGACTCATCGCCTCAACTCCGGGCAAGCCGAACCCCTCAAAGATAGAGGCCGATACAAAAGCTTTAGCGCCTTTGTATAAAGCAAATTTTTCCCTGTCCGTAATGACCCCCGTGATAATTAAGTCCTTTCGGTAATTAATCTTTTGAATTTCATCAAGCACTTCTGGGTAATACTTATCTGTTTTTCCAGCTAAGACCAACTGAATATTTAAATTATATTTGTCTTTTAATATGTCGAAGGCCTTAGCTAAGTTTAGCAGGTTTTTCTTCCTTTCCATGACACCGACAAAAACAATGTACGGCTTGGTGATCGCATATACCTGACGAACCTCGGCTACATCTGAATCCGTAACCGGAACTGGAATAGCCGCTTCATATATAACCTTAATCTTATCTTTAGGTACGGAGTAATTTAATAAAATATCTTTTTTCGATGCCTCAGATACAGTGATAATTTTTTTAGACGCATTAACCCCTCTACCCATTACTAACTGATAAGCGAGTCGGTGCATGAATCTGCGTTTTTTATTTCCCGGGAGCTTATGATGAACCAAATCATGAATTGTTACAAGAAAGGCGCCTTTGTAATTTATTGGTACGTTAAAATTTAAAAAATGTACTAGATCTAAATTGTAGGAATTCAAAAGTCGAGGAAAATGAATTTGCTCCTGAAAACTATAATGTCTAAAGTCTGCTTCTACAATTTCCACATTTTGATGAATATTAAAACCATTATTTCTAAACTTTTCGCCATTCCGGACAAATAGAAAATATTGATTGGCTCTATCAAGTGAGATAATATTTTGGGCAAGCTCAAAAGAATATCTTCCGATACCATAGTCACCCTCTGCCATTCGTAAATCTAATCCAATTCTCATTTATGTAAGTGCCAACTTTTTTAATTCCTTATCTATCTCCGCTACTGTTTTATGCCAACTAAATTTTTTTACTTCTTCCAAACCTTTAGCAATAAAGTGTTTTCTTAGTGCTTCATCAGTATTCAACTGTGTCATGGCCAGGGCCAGATCTGTAATCGAATTCGGTTCAATTAATAACGCCGCGTCCTGACAAACCTCGGGCATTGAGGTTCTCGCAGATGTAATCACTGGCACGCCGCAGGCCATTGCCTCCAAGGGAACAAAACCAAAACCCTCATAATAAGATGGGTAACAAAGGAACTTCGCTAAGGAAATTAGATAGGGTTTATCCTCTTCGGGCAAATACCCAATCAACTTAATCTTGTTTTTCTTGGGAGATCTCTCGATCCTATTTAAAACCCCTTGGTACAACCATCCGAGTCGACCGGCAATAACCAATTCAGTATCCAGATCTGCCAAGCTTTCAAAGGCCGCTACCAAGGATTCTATATTCTTGCGCGGTTCAACCGTGCTAACAGACAAAATATAGTTCTCCGGCAGATTATACCGGACACGTACTTTATGCGCTAAGCGTTGATCTAATTTGGTGTGGAATCGATCATGATCAATGCCCAAATGAACGACTTTCACTTTTTCCTGATTTACCCCGAAGAGCTTAACTAGATCATACTTGGTATACTCAGAATCAGCAAAGATAAGATTCGCTCTGTTAATAGCTTTTTTATAACCAACCAAACTATGCCAAATCCTTCTTTTTATGGAATACAGTTGCGGGTGCATGATCGGGGAAAAATCATGAACAGTAATCGCAAGCTTGGTTTTATCACTTAGAGCAAAAGGCCTTAGATCTGGCAACCAGAGTACGTCAAAATCTCCATACAATTTCTCAAATCTGGGTCGATTGAATAGTCTAAGAGTGGCATTAAAAATTTTGTTAGGGACACGGGTAAATTTGATTGGCAAACTGCTTTTCAGGCCGGGTAATTCCACAGTTCGATAACTATTATAAAAACCCAGGTATTCCCCAGTATCATTTTTTATCTTATCTAGTATATGTAGCAAATAGTTTTCAATACCAGATATCTTACCCCCGGTTTCCATTAAACTTCTAAGATCAATTGCGATACGCATAAATTAAATTTTAGATTCAACAAATGATCGGATATTCTCTTTAAATCTTTCCCGGCTAAATTTTTCAGCTTGAGCAAATAAGTCTTCGCTTTGAAAAGACATGTGTTCAAAATCTTTCACAGCTTCAACTAAGGCATCTACGGTTGAAGGATAAAAGAAACGACCGGTCTTACCATCTTCAATCGTCTCCAATGCTCCCCCTCCCTTGAACGCCAAAGCCGCCGTACCCGCCGCGTTTGCCTCCAAAACAGTTAGACCAAAATCTTCTTCTTGAGGGAAGATCAGACCTTTCGCAGCGGAGTACTCATTATTTAAAATGCGCGAATCTACCCTGCCTAGAAAAACAATATTCTCCCTAGCGATTTGTTGCAAATAGATTTCCTGTCTACCTGTCCCAACAACATGCAAAGGTATCCCAAGTTTGTTAAACGCCTGGACCGCGATCTCAACTTTTTTATGTGCTTGCAAACGGCTAACAATCAAGTAGTTACTCTCTTTTGGAATATTTGGATAAAAGTTAGCAGTGTCTACCCCAGGATATATCACAACGCTATCGCGATTATAGTATTTTTTTATTCTCTGCTGAACATTAACAGAATTCGCAATAAAATAATCAACCTTCTGCGCACATTTGTAGTCCCAGTCTCTCAAGAAATCCAAAATTATTCTTACCCCCGGCCTAAGCCAAGCAGGCACTTCTTCCTTGGTATAACTATCCGATTCAGACCAAAGAAATCTGGCTGGGGTATG
>JBKJSV010000068.1:0-9605 GCA_046595755.1 Candidatus Doudnaibacteriota bacterium
TCAAAGATCGTCAGTTAGTCGCCTCGGCGTTTTCCGGGAATGGAATGACTTATTCAGCCATTGCAGCAGAAATTTTTAAAGATATTATTCTCAAAAAGAAGAATCCGTGGATAAAACTTTACAACCCTAAACGCGTGCCTAAGCCAGGTCAAATTATTAGAAAGGCCAGAGATTACGCAGAAGAATTTTATCAAGGTGCGGTAAAAAACAGTTTAAAGTACAGAGCAACTGAATAAAAAATCCGGCTATTGCCGTTTTTTTTATTTCTGCTTCTTTTTTTCTTGGCATTTTAGACAAATACACCCGACCGGTTTAATAAAACCAGTGAAATATTCCTTACCATAATCATAAGAAAATTCTTCGCCAATAGCTATTTTCTTCCTTGCGGAAATTAAAACCTTTTTCTTTTTTATATCAACTTCACAATTCGGCCTACAAGAATGGTTTATATAGCGCGCGATATTTGATCTGCTACTCCCATCCAGAGTTTCCCGCTTATTCACCTCGAAAAGATACTTCCCCAACCTGCGATCTGCTTCGTCGTTATCAATAATTTCTCCGATATACTCTATTACGAACTCCCCTTTCTTAAAAGGTTTTTTTGCGTACAAACCTAACCCACTTTTGGATCTTTTAACTAGGGCAACGGGGTGATCATTCTTCTTTTTTATCATATGAAAATGATAGCATAAAAAATCGAAAACTTATCCTAAAATCTTTTTCAACAACAGAAACATTTTACTGAACATTACGTTTTATAATACAGAGACTATTAAAGCTTGATAATGAGTAAACATACAATTGTTGGATTATTTTTTGTACTTACCCTACTAGGAACGCAACAAGCAGAGGCCGCATCCCCTAAAAGGAAAGCTTTAAAGAAAAATGTCCGCCGGGTAATTATCCAAAAACCAGTTAAAAAACCTGTCAAAAAAGTAGCCCCGAAAACATCTTACAAACAACCCGCAACGGTGTTATCTCAAAGCACCTCTCCCGGATCGGATCCCAGCCCCAGTCCGACAGTTGTAAAGAACGTCTCTAGCCAGCCGACGTTAAAGTTTGAAGGCTGTGCCCAAACCAATTTTAACGAAGAATTTCTTTGTTTGATAAACAAGTACCGCGCGCAAAATGGAAAAACTAATCTAAGTTACGATCCAGCCCTTAATACGGTTTCACAAAATTATTCCACCTATATGAAAAATTCGAACTTCTTTTCTCACGTCGGCCCTGATGGATCACATTATCACGAACGCTGCGTCTCTCAAGGCACAACTTGCCATGGTGAGAATCTAGCGAAAGGATTCCTTTCTGCGCAAAGCCTTTTTGACATGTGGAGAAATAGCCCTGGCCATAACCAAAATATCTTGGGCCCCTACACAACAATGGGATTAGGTACATCGGGCAACTACGCAACTAATATTTTCCGGTGGTAAAGCTATATCCAAGATTTGTTTTAATAAAAGTGATATACTAATTTACAGGAGCTTGATAAAAATAATAATTAAAAAGTACTTAATTAATTAAAGGAGAAGACTATGACAAAACGCACAATGTTCGCAGCAGTATTAGCAATACCAGCAATAATGGCGACAACATCTTTTGCCGCTTACGCTGAAGAACGCCAAACAGAAAGCCCTTCAAGTGAAGTAAAAAAGATGGAGAAGCCTGAACTGCAAAAGCAAGAGAAAAATGGCTTAACAACCGCTCAAGGACAATGTATAAAGGACGCCGCTAAAGCACAGCGCAGAGCTTTAAGCGTCGCAAACCATACCTACAAAGCAGCTATCTTTACAGCTCAAGCAGCAAGAGAAACAGCGCTTGCCTCAGTTGCAAGTATGACTGATGAAACTGCAGCGAAGGCAGCTGAAATGAAAGCAAAACAAGACTTTGAAGCAGCTAAAAAAACTGCTCGAACTAATTTGAAAACTGCCAACGAAAGCGCTAAAACCGCTTACCAGGCAGCAAAAGAAGCTTGTAAGAAATAAGACCCCCTGGTCCTGAAACGTCCCGACTTACTGTCGGGACGTTTTTTTGTTATTATTAACAGACAAACATTAACTTATTTAGATGAAACTTCTACTCTCCTACCTGAGGCATTACTGGAAATACATTGGAATTGCTTTGGTCTTAGCTGCAATTAACCAAATTTTTTCTTTACTGGATCCCTACATTTTTAGACTTATTCTTGACCGTTACGTAACCAAATTCGATCAATATTCCTCACAGCAATTTTTTAACGGAGTCAGCCTTTTACTAGGAGCTTCGATTGGGGTAGCCTTCATTTCTAGAGTTGCCAAAAACTTCCAGGATTATTACGTCAATGTCATCACTCAAAAGGTTGGAGCTAAAATTTACACCGACGGGCTAAGCCATTCATTAGAACTTCCTTACCAAGTTTTTGAAGACCAGCGTAGTGGAGAAACTCTGGGTAAATTGCAAAAAGTCCGCACCGATACCGAAAAACTTATTATTTCTTTTATAAGCGTAGTGTTCACAAGTTTAATCGGGGTTATTTTCGTAGCGGTTTATGCTGTTAGGATTAACTGGATGATAGCTTTGGCCTATTTTTTAACGATACCAATTATCGGTGGAATTAGCTCCTTGCTGAGTAAGAAGATTAAAGAGGTTCAAACTAAAATTGTTGCAGAAACCGCTGCTCTCGCTGGTTCGACCACTGAGTCACTACGCAATATTGAACTAGTAAAAAGTTTAGGGTTAGCTAATCAGGAAATCGACCGATTAAACGGAACAACTGAAAAAATCCTGCAACTAGAGCTAAGAAAAGTAAAATACATCCGCAGTTTGAGTTTCATCCAAGGTACGATTGTTAATCTAATGCGCACACTGATTCTTTTCCTGATGCTCTACTTAATCTTTTCCAGGAAAATTACTTTTGGTGAGTTTTTTTCACTTTATATCTATTCGTTCTTTATTTTTCAACCGCTTCAAGAACTTGGCAACGTCATCAACACTTACCGAGAGTCCGAGGCTTCCCTTAAAAACTTCAACGACATTCTGGCAATTAACAAAGAGCCTAAACCAGCCAACCCTGAAACAATTGGTAAAATACAAAGTTTAGATTTTAAAAATGTAACATTCAAGCATCTCACCGCAAACACCAATGCATTAAATAACATTTCATTCCAAACAAAAGTTGGAGAAACAATAGCTTTTGTCGGACCTTCCGGTTCGGGCAAAACAACATTAGTAAAACTTCTGGTTGGACTTTATATGCCTAAAGACGGTGAGGTATTGTATAACGGACACAGCAGCTTAAAGATCGACTTAAACGAACTGAGGAACCAAATTGGATTAGTTACCCAGGACACTCAGCTTTTTGCCGGTACAATCCGAGAAAATCTCCTATTTGTAAATCCGGGAGCAACCGACCAAGAGTGTTTAGCTGTATTAAATCGCGCTGCCGCCAATAGCTTATTAGAGAGAGCGGACAAAGGACTGGACACAGTTATCGGTGAAGGTGGGGTCAAAGTATCCGGTGGGGAAAAACAAAGACTATCTATTGCTCGAGCGCTTTTGCGTAATCCGAATATTCTAGTTTTCGATGAAGCAACTTCGGCTCTGGATTCCATAACCGAAGAAGAGATTAGCAAGACCATTCGAGACGTTTCCGTAACAGAAAAACATATTACCGTTTTAATTGCCCACCGTCTCTCAACTGTGATGCACGCCGATAAAATATTTGTTTTAGAAAAGGGTCAACTTGCTGAAGCGGGCAAGCACGATGAGCTACTTGCACAAAAAGGACTATACTATGCCATGTGGAGACAACAAATCGGTGAGAGATAAAATCCTAAAAACTTTACAAGAAATTGAAAAAGCTGAGGGTGTTTGGGAACAGAATGAAAATTGGGAAAACCAAAAAATAACATTTCAATATGGTCTCAAAACCAAATTCGCTTCGATCCCCCGCAACACAGGTAGATCCTTAGTCAAATTAGTTTTGCGAGAAAAACCCAAAATAATTTTTGAGATTGGCAGTTCGGTCGGCTATTCAACGCTCTGGTTAGCTTCGGCAGCTGAGGAAATTAATGCAAGCATACTAACAACCGAAATAAACCCCACCAGACGGGAATTAGCAGAAAAACATTTTGAAATGGCTGAGGTAAAAAACCACGTAACTATTTTACCAAAAGATGCACACGAAGTTATCCAAGAGCTAGGCAACGGAAATGTCCAGTTAGACATGGTCTTTTTAGACGCTTTTAAAAAAGAGTACCTCACTTACATAGAGGAGCTTTACCCAATTCTTGCGGGTAACGGAACTATCATAATTGATAACATAAATAGCCACGCAAACCTACTTAGCAACCTCTTGGAAAAAACATCCAACGATCTTCGATTTTCAAGGGAGAAAATTGAACAAGATAACGGAATTCTGATATTACGTAAAGTCAGTTAATTTTGATGTGCACAGGAAGTGCTATAAATTGCACAACTGAGTAGATTTTGAATAGCCTTTTTGTCTAACTTGCCCATTTCGGCAAAATAGCAAAAAGGCTATTTTGTTAATAACAAATTAATTGAAAGGGATTTCGCATGTCGAAGATTATTAACTCCAGACTTCTTGCCGGCTTACTAGTCGTAGCAATGATGGTCTTTATCGCCCCAGCATCTCAAGCTGCAGTTATCGGCAACCTAACCTTGGCGGGCACACCTGCTCAAGGGAATGGAAATGGCTCTTTTACAGTATCAGGAACTTGTCCTTCCGGTGGCACTGTTAACTACTCGATAGTCAACAATGGGAATACAACAAACTTAGGTTCAGAAGCAACAAATTCTGGTGGTAACTTTAGCAACTCTTCATTGCTTATACCAGCCGGGTACACAACTGGTTCAGGATCGACTCTAGTTGCAACATGTTCAAATGGTGACACTCTAACTTTAGCTGTAAATGTCTTAGCAGCCCCAGAATTACTTATCCTAAACACTACTGCTCCAGATATAGATGGCAACATTAGCGTTACAGGAAACTGTACAACTAGTAACGGAAACGGTGTTGTCACCTTTACCTTAACCCGTGGTGGTGTCGTAACAAATCTAAGCAGCACAACAAGCACTAACAGCAACGGCACGTTCACAAATACTGTCAGCATTCCGTCCACCTACCCAACAGGCCTAGCTACCCTAACAGCAACCTGTCCAAACGGACAAGTAGTAAGCACACTAGCGGTTATAGGTGATCCAAATTTAATCAATCTTACACTCTCTCCAAACACAGTTAATGTAGGTGGTACAATTACAGCAACAGGAGTATGTCCGACATCAAGCTCTGGTGTAACCTTCTCTGTCTTACAGAACGGCACAACAACACCATTAGGTAACGGCGTTACCAGCGTAAACTCTAATGGCACCTTCTCATCTACAATGACCTTGCCTACTACCGTAACTACGGGAAGCGCGAATGTTATCGCAACATGTAACAACAACGGCGGTAGCACAACTAGCGGATTGGTTCTAGGTGTGGCAACAAATCTTCCTGCAACACCTGTCCCAACTGGATCAGTAGCTGGAGTATCGACTACCCCAGTAGGCGGAGTAGCAGCCGGTAGCGGCGGAACCGCAGACTCTGGAGCTTTACAACTATTCTTTTTACTAACAGGTGTAGTTGCAACAGCACTGCTATTCGCAGGCAGGAATATGCAAGAAAATAGCTAATTGAATCAATAAGGAAACAACTCAAGAATGTCCTTAGTAGAAGGAGAACAACCTACTAGAAAATATCACCGCGGGTTCGCGGTGATATTTGCGTTCCTTGTGATTTTCGGACTTGTTTATCTTTTATCTAGCAATTCGCGCGACCAAAACTTCCCATTCAGACAAACAGATAATTCTAGAAACACCCCTGAGAATTACTTACTTACAAAATCCAGACCTTCCGAGATCCGCATCGCTTCCTTGGGAATTAGTTCTAGTATAACCGACCTTGGACTAAATCCAGACAGAACCTTAGAAGTCCCTTCAGATTATTCAAAAGTAGGATGGTACACAAACTCCCCCACCCCCGGAGAACTAGGTCCTGCAATATTTGTTGGGCACTTCGATTCTCCTACAGGTCCTGCAATATTTTACAAATTGAAAGAGATTAAACAAGGAGATAGGATTGAATTAAAAAGGGAAGATGGTAGTTTAGCAGTTTTCCAAGTAGAATCGACTGAGCTTTTCTCTCAAGACAAATTTCCCACCGAGACCGTTTACGGGCCTATAAATCATGCCGGGCTGCGGTTAATCACTTGCGCGGGGACCTTCAACGAAGATAAAGGACGCTACTCTGACAACTTAGTAGTCTTTGCTAAGTTGATAAAGTGACACCAAAATCCATTCAAGAATAAATCCAAAACAAATGGCCGACCTCTCAATTACGAGGAGGTCGGCCATTTCGCTATCAAACTTTTTACAACGCACTCCCCCTTACTAGGTAATGACTTTCTGCCTCGGGAACTTTAACTGTGCGAGCCGCAGTCAAGCCGACCTGCCCAGAAGAATCAATGTCCCCGAAATAATCGCTCTCCAAAGAGAAATGCCGGGCAGAAGCAATAACACCTTGGACGATTCGATCACTTTCAAGGTGAGCGAACAAATCAAAGGTGTGCCTGGCAATATGACCCACGTCCACCGACCAGGTGTCACCAAACTTATCTGCTATCACTTGCGCCGACTTACCGAACGGGCCCGGGTGGATGACCACCACGCGAACTACAGACTCCGCTGCTGCGAGGGCCAAAGTATGA
Organism: Candidatus Doudnaibacteriota bacterium; assembly: GCA_046595755.1. Taxonomy (GTDB): domain Bacteria; phylum Patescibacteriota; class Doudnabacteria; order UBA920; family VMFF01; genus JAQBQP01. The sequence continues at coordinate 6,750 of JBKJSV010000068.1, forward strand.
TCCACTAAGCGACGCTTCGCATTGCCGTAATAAGTCGTCCCGGGCATTGGCTTATTTATCAGATCAGCGACCACGCCGACCGAGCCAATATCTACCACGGAAAATCTACTACGGTTCATCCCAGAATGCGTCCAAACCGCGTCGAGCAAATCTCGATTACCCACAAAGTTAGTCCGAACCATCTGGAGGTAACTTTGTTTTTTTTCAAAGTCCGGATCCGAACCGTACTTCTCCGCAAACTGCGCATCGCTGATATCCCATTCCTGATAGGGAATTGGTGAGAGGTCTTCGTCGAAGCGGAACAAACCGACGTTATTTATTAAAACGTCGATCTCCCCCAACCAATTCAGGGCCAACTCAACAACCCGATCAATACTGTCCCTCGAGCCTACGTCCCCTTGAATTAGATGAACGTCATCAACTCTATCTGGGAACTGCTGCTGAATTCTTTGGCGCAAAACGTCGATATTTTCTTGACTACGAGAGAAACCAACCGTCTTCGCCTCCGGAAAACGACGCAGTATCTCTAACACCAATGCCTCGCCAAGACCCTGACTGGCACCAGATATAAGTATTTTCACGTTATCTCCCTTTTAAAGACAAGCTAATTATAGCTCTTTTGCAGATGTGCTAAAATAGCTGGATGGACGATGTAATAAACCTATACAAACCGGTCGGTGCAACCCCCCTAGAAACCCTGGAATCTCTACGTAAGGGCCTTCCAGAGCTCCAAGAGGAGTCTTTAACTTACGCAGGTAGATTGGATCCTATCGCTGACGGGGTCTTACTCATACTGAAAAGTGACGCTATTAAAAACAAGCAGGAATTTCTAGATTTGGATAAAACCTATCGAGCAAAAATACTCTTAGGATTTACAAGTGACAGCTTGGATATCCTCGGAGTTGCCAAGCCTGTTTCGAATAAAAAAATAGAACTTAAAGACATTGAACTTGAAATACAAAAATTGGTTGGAGAAAATTCTTTTGAAGTACCGATATACTCATCGATACCAGTTCAAGGCAAATCGTTACTAAACTGGGCCCGAGAAAATAAAATTTCTGAAATTGAAGTACCAAAACGTGTCTTTAAAATTTCCGAAATCAGTTTAATAAATTTATCGGAGATTAACTCAGAAAAACTCTTAAACAAAATTGATGAAATCATAACCACAGTACGTGGGGACTTTCGTCAAAAAGAAATACGCGCTACCTGGGATAAGCTGTTGGGCGAGCACGCTTATTTTCAACAAGTTGAGATCGAAGTCAAATGTGAAAGTGGCACCTACATTAGATCACTTGCAAATGAACTTGGAAGAAATTTAAAAAGCGGTGGGGTCATTTTAGCTTTAACTCGCACCGCTGTTGGTTCCTATAAATTAAGCGACTCTATTAGAGTTGAATAAAAACATGGCTCCTAAGATTAAAAGCACAAATATAAAACCAATCACGGAGTAACGCGGGATAATAGCAAAATGTCGAATAATCCAAGATTCTATCCGAAAGGACTCCAGCATGACAAGAAAAGCCACTGCCGACAGAGAGATTATAGAGGTTAGAGAAAACAAACTAGCGAAAGATGAACCTAATACCAAAGCATGAAAAACTATCAAAACCGCTGCCAGATAAACAAATCGGTGTAAGACCTTCCAATTTGGTCCAAAAAACTTAATCGCCTTATTAAAGGAAGTAATCGCCAGTAGACCCAGGATAATTAAGTTAATAATACCGAACTGCACTGCTAAAGAATATTTACCGGTCAGGTAAGTTATACCTTCGGCGCCACCTAATAACTTAAAATACTCAAAATAGCTATGTAATAAGGCAAATATGAACGCTGAGACTCCCAGTGCGCGCCGAGATTTCAGAAATAGCGCTCTGTATGGAAAATTTGGAAACACAAAATATAACGGAGTCACCAGCAACGCAAAATACAAAAAACCAACTGATAAAAATGCGTAGATTTGTCCCAGTCGAATATCCGCCAAAACTCCTGCAACACCAGAATTTTTTACTAAAAAGTAAATAAGTGCGGCTATGAAAATACTCGTTGTTAAAATTATGTAGCGGATATAGCTTAGTAACTTATTCATAATAAAGAGTATAACCGATAGTCCTCTTAAAAACTAGGTCAAGATAGACTACAAAATAAAATTAAGATCACCGGCTATTAGCCCGTGATCTATTATAATTCCTTTATTAAAATGTTATTCCCCTCTAGAGCTAGACCGTGAACCGCTACGAGCTCTCCTTCTGCCTCCATTAGACCTCGTCAGCACCCTCCTTTGTTTTGCCATTTTTACCTCCGACACTTAATTACTTACTCGTCCTTCATATTTGATTGGCGGCCTGAATCACTTTGCTGGTCTCCATTAGAGGTATTGCTTCTGTCCTGTTGTCCGCCTTGGTGTCCATCTTGCAACATAATTTTAACCCTTTCTTTTTTTATTATTTTGGTCGAGTTCATCGACAAAATTATTGTATAGTTATCGGGCTAAAATAAAAACAGATTTTTCATCCTAAGAAAAATCTGTTAAGCATTTCAACTTGAACGTGAAGCATAACTACTGTTGAGAACCCAAGGCATCAATATTATCCTGGTACTTCTTTGCTGTCGCTAAAACATTGTCCCCGTAAAATCTAAAGCGCGAGTTCGTTGAACCTGAAAAGTAACGCATCGCCGCTTTCCATTCCCCGGTTTCTCCCTCCGAAGTCGCGCCATTACCCTTCAACAGTAGCGCAGCCGCAATAAAGGCATCATTAATATCCCATGGGTTTGCAGGTCTTCCGGTTATAGCACTGACCTTCCCTTTATAACCCATCCAAGTTGAGGGAATAAACTGGGCCGGACCCATTGCCC
>JBKJSV010000062.1:0-4327 GCA_046595755.1 Candidatus Doudnaibacteriota bacterium
AGAAATGGCTAAGACTTCGGACTTCCATAAGTCTGAGATGTTAGGCTATTTAATATCAAAAGTCGGCCGTTTTGTGGAAAATTCTATGGTCCGAAACATAATTGGCCAGCCGAAATCAGCTTTTGATTTTAGGGATGTTATGGATAATGGCAAGATTTTGCTAGTAAACCTTGCCAAAGGAAAAACCGGAGAGATTAATGCCAAGCTACTGGGATTAATAATAGTTTCCAAATTGCAAATGGCGGCTTTATCGCGATCGGACATACCTAATGAGGATGATCGTAAAGACTTTTATCTATATGTCGACGAGTTTCAGAATTTTATTACCGACGCATTTTCTTCGATTCTTTCCGAAGCAAGAAAGTACCACTTAAACTTAATTATTGCTCACCAGTACTTAGGGCAGTTGGAACAAGCAGCCGGTGCGGCTGGGGCCGGTAGTAAAGATGTTCGTGATGCGGTTTTTGGTAACGCTGGTACAGAAATTTGTTTCCGTATTGGAGTGGAGGATGCCGAGGTTATGGCCAAAGAAATGTCACCAGTCTTTAATGAATACGATTTGGTAAACGTTGATAGATACAACGCTTACATTAAATTGATGATCAACGGTACCGGCTCGAAGCCTTTTAATATTGCTACTTTGCCACCCGCATCAGGTGGGGATATCAAGAGAGGTGAGGCAATAAGACAGCTTTCGCGGTTAAAGTTTGGAAGATCTAGGGCAGAAGTAGAAGCAAATTTGTTAGAAAGTAGTCAGGTTGCGGAATTTATGTCGGCCGGCCCAGCTTCGGTTGAGAAGGGGTTATAAACAGAGGGGGAAAACTGCTTCGCTTACTCTGTGATATAATAACCATTGTAAAGTGCTGATCTATTTGATATAAAAACAAAAGATCTAAAATCAAAACAAACTTAAAATATATATAAGGAAAAACATGGACAAACTATCGAATTTAGCCCTGGTTGTTCAAATGATTGATTCAGCGGAGAAGAACATTCGTTCTGCTAAACAGTTGTTGAAGGAAATGATGGGTGGTAAAGAGATTTCTACTGAGGGAGCAGCTAGATTTGCCGAAAAGGCGCAAATGCTCTCTGTAAGTGATGGTGGTAAGGTTATTGAAGGAGTTTTTGACGGACAGAACATGACCGGTCCGGATGGAAAGCAGTATCCGGTACCAGCGAACTATGCTTCTAAGAGCAAGTTAATTGAAGGAGATGTCCTTAAATTAACTATCAGTGAAGATGGTTCTTTCATATATAAACAAATTGGACCAATAGAGCGCAGAAAAATTATTGGAGTTTTGACTAAGGATGAAAAAGGCGATTATAAAATTGTCGCAGAAGGCGGTACTTATAAAGTATTGCTGGCTTCTTTAACTTATTTCAAAGCAGAATTAGGGGACCAGGTAACTGTTGTTGTGCCAAAGGACTCTGATTCCGTTTGGGCAGCAGTTGAGAATGTTATAAAAAATGGGGAAGGTCATCCAGTGGATGCGGAAATGCCAGCACAACATTCTGACGCTGACGCTCAAGAGATGGAAGCAATTTAATTAATCATGTTTAATAAGAAAAATTAAAGATAGAAACAATGTCAAACACAACGCCCTCAGATATTGGTCTGTACAAACAGTTATCTAGGTTTATAGTGGTAGGGGTGATCAACACCGGAATAGATTTGATTATTTTGAATCTTTTAATTCATTTTAGCGATAAAGGTGCTCAAGGAGGTCCGTATTATTCTTTGTTTAAAGGGATGGCATTTTTGGGCGCTTTGACGAACAGCTATTTTATGAATAAACACTGGACTTTCGCGGGAAAGGGTACCAGTAACAGAGCCATTGAAGTTAGTGAGTTTATCATTGTCAGTGCCGTTGGTTTTGTGATTAACGTAGCTGTGGCTACTTTGGTTATAAACTTTATTCCACCTGTGTTAGGTGCAGACAAACTTTGGCCAAGTTTTGCGGCTCTTTGCGGAACAGCGCTGGGATTAATTTGGAACTTCTTAGGGTATAAACTAGTGGTCTTCGACAAGACCCCAAAGACTAACTAAACAGTCACTTCACAACCTTGCTGTACTGACTGTTTTTTGCTTTGGCCGTTAACTTGCTAACAGTGTTATAATGGATTTATGCCGGTATTATATAGAAATTACAGACCAAAAAACTTTTCCGAAGTAATCGGGCAGGAGCATATAAGAACTACATTACAGCGCGCGATTAGTAATGGAACTTTTGCTCATGCCTATCTTTTCACTGGCACAAGGGGCACGGGAAAGACTTCGGTTGCGCGGATTGTGGCAAGGGCGGTTAACTGTCTTAAACAAGTAAATGGAGAGCCTTGTAATGAATGTGACCTCTGTAAGCAGTTTGTGCAGAACAATGCTTTGGATTTGGTTGAGATCGACGCGGCATCAAACACCGGAGTCGAGAATATCCGAGAAATTATTGAGCACTTAAAATTTAGCCCGACGCAATCTAAGTATAAGGTTTTTATTATTGATGAGGTGCACATGCTTTCTAAGGGTGCATTTAATGCTCTTTTGAAAACCCTGGAAGAGCCCCCGAAGCATGCAATTTTTATACTTGCCACAACGGAAATACACAAAGTCCCGGCCACTATAGTTTCTCGAACCCAACGTTTTGATTTTAAAAAAATAGAACATTCTAAACTGTTTGATCATCTAAGAACCGTTGCCAAGAAAGAGCGAATAAATATCGACGACCCAAGTTTAGAATTAATCCTTAATAGCGCCGAGGGGAGTGTAAGGGACGCCCTCTCTATTTTAGATAAGCTGTCAGCTTTTGAAAGCGTAAACGTGGAGCAGGCTGAAAAGCTACTCGGTTTAACTAATGTAGTTGCCGCGCAGGAATTTTTAGATTTGTTAACTTCTAAAGACTCAACGAAAGCGATAAACTTCTTAGAAAAATTATTTGAAGCTGGAGCGGATCCAATTCAATTTAACAAGGACTTTTTGGACTATCTAAGGAAAGTCTTGTTATTAAGCTTGGGAGGAGCTGAGCAGTTTTCTCTAGATGAAAAAAGATTGGTTGCTTTGCGACGACAATCAAAAGATATTAAAGTTAATCAATTGTTGTTCATAATTCGTTTATTCTTAAGAGCGAATAAGGATTTTATTATTAGCCCTAGCGCTGAATTACCGTTAGAGATCGCTACTGCTGAAGCTTGCTTAACCCAACCAGCCGGATCTTCTTCTCCTGCTGCTGCCACCCCGATTTTAGCAAAGGAATTACATTCTTTGCCCGCTGCCGTGGTAGATAAGAGAACGCCGCCTCATTTTAGTAGCGCGATTTTACCCGAAGAAACTTTTGCCAGAGAAGATTTGTCGGGGGAGAAGCAGGTTGTATATCAGGAATTGCTCGATGCTTGGCCAGAATTAATGCAACGGATCAGAAGTGTTGCGAGTACGTTGCTTACTGTTATGAAAAACGCTCAAGTAAAAAGCGTTGAGAATAATTTAATTATCATTTCTTTTGGATACAAATTCCACAAAGACACCTTAGATGCTAAGAAGAATAAGGGTGTCTTCTTGGACGTGTTGAACGATTACTTTAAAACAAAATTGGATCTTAAGGTGATCTTAGAAAAGCCAGACCCTGCGGAAAACTCAGACACCTCTAGTGTAGCTTTAGAGGTATTTGGAGGAGAAAGCGCTTAAAAATTGTGCTTTCGGTATATCCATCAAGCATAATGAACGGCTTGCTTTCTTGTCTAGAAGCATTATACTTAAGAAAGTTAAATGCGTAAGGTCGAACGCTGTTATAAGTGATTTTAAATGAAATTAATTTTTTCGAATAAAACTATGCTTAAAAAAGCAGTTATGATCTTGGGTGTCGTGTTTATTTTGGTTGGTTTATTGGGCTTTGTAAATAATCCAGTACTTGGTTTATTTAGCGTCAATGCACTACACAACGTTGTACATTTGGCTTCTGGTTTGGTTCTTGTTTTTGCTGCTACTCGCAGTGAAGATGCGGCTCAAATGGCAGCTAAAGTGCTTGGCGTTGTATACGCTTTAGTAACAGTATTAGGTTTTGTCGCTTTTGATCTTATGAATTCCTTGTTGAACCTAAATAGCACTGACAACTACTTGCATATCCTCCTAACCCTAGTACTTCTGTACCTTGGTTTCGGAACAAAAAAAATGCAATCTAGCATGTAATTTTACATACTATAAAAAACACCTTTCTCAAAAGAAAGGTGTTTTTTATTTGCCTAGTGATATATAATTGAAGAATCATTATACAAAAGTCTATGAAAGAAATAGCAACGTTGGCTGGAGGATGTTTTTGGTGCACTGAGGCAATCTTTAAAC
>JBKJSV010000102.1:0-7023 GCA_046595755.1 Candidatus Doudnaibacteriota bacterium
CGTCAAAAATATAATTTTTGACGGGAATCACGATAGCCCCGTCCTAAAAAGCCACCCGAGCCAATCGCAAGCAGAGCTTGATTGATCTGGTACCCAATACCTTGAGGGTCATAAGATGGATTAAAAAAAGTCGTAAGTCTTGCCAGGCGGTAGGGTTGAAGTTTTATTAGAACCAAAAGGGCAGCGATTCCTGCCCTTAAGATCCAAAAAAGATGTTTGATTCGAGACCCTCCGACAAATAACATAACAAACGATGTGGTGGCAACAACGAGCATGGTGCCAAGATCCGGTTCCAGTACAATCAAACCCGTTACGATTCCAATAATGATCAAAGATGGAATGATACCATAATAAAAATCTTTTATTTCATGGCTGCGCTTATCTATCCAGGAAGCAATATAAAATATCAAGCTCAGTTTGGCCAATTCCGCAGGCTGAAAAAATAAAGGACCAAACGAGAGCCAACGTCGGGCGTTACCTACTTGAAAACCCACTCCGGGAATCAAAACGGCAATCAACAAGATAATACTAATAATAATAAAAAGTGGGGCAAATTTCTGCCATTTATGATAATCAATCTTGCTACAAATATACATTAAGATCGAACCCAATAAAACCCCTTGCAATAGTTGATTTAAAAAATAATGCGAGTTATTTTGGAACTTTGAAAAGGATAATACTGTCGAGGCGGAATATAAAGTCATTAAACCGACTCCAAGCAAAGCAAAGATTATAAGTACTAACTTATAATCGTAGCCCTGTTCAATTTTTACATTTTTTTTTGCCCTAGCTTGCATTATTATAACTGTTAGCCAATTCTCTGAACTGATTACCTCTGTCTTTATAATCTTTAAACATTCCGAAGCTTGAAGTACCGGGTGCTAGCAAAACTATATCTCCAGATTCCGCAATCTCACTAACTTGTCTAAAGACTTCTATCATGCTTTCGGCTCCGCTACATATCCTCGGTGCAAATCCGTCCGCTTCCAAATAATCTTTAAGTCGTGGACCTATCTCCCCGATTAAAATTACCGCTTTAATATTTTTTTGTTTACAAAGTTCCGTTGAGAACAGTTTGTAATCGACTTTTTTATCGGCGCCACCTAATATTACAATTTCCGGTTCACTAAATGCCTTTATTGCCGCTAAAGAACTTTCCGGAGTCGTACCGATTGAATCGTTATAAAACTTTATCCGATTATATTCCGCTACAAACTCCAAACGATGCTCTAGGCCTTTGTAACTTCTTATTGCGTTCTGAATGGTTGCGTCTTTAATCCCTAAAATTTTGGAGACCATTATTGCCGCTGAAATGTTTTCGGTATTGTGAAAACCACGCAAAGGGATATCCTTTATATCCATAAATTTACTTAGCTGACCGTCATTTACTAAATAGATGCTGCCGTGCAATTCTTCAGAATAAACCCCATTTTTTATTTCAAGGTGGTCCTCAGGTGAATAAATTTTAAAAGGGTTGATCTCCACCTTCTCTGTCGGCAAGGTTTGCACTTCATATTTCTTAGCAGAGCCCACCTTTCCTACTTTATTGGACAAAGGGTAATCATAATTTATCACAGCAAAGTCCGAATCTTTTTGATACCTGGTTATATTGGCTTTCGACTGGACATACTCCTCTAAGTCTTCGTGATAATCCAGATGCTCTGGGACCACCATCAACACCACTGCCACATTAGGAGACTGCTGGATGTCTTGTAATTGGAAACTGGAAAGCTCAAGCACGACATATTCATCCGGCTCTAATGTTTCCAGCAAACCAATTGCGGGCATGCCGATATTTCCTGCTAAAAAACTAGGGACTCCTGCTTCCTGAAGGATATCAAAAATTAATTTACTAGTTGTTCCTTTTCCTTTTGTACCCGTTACCCCAATTATTTTGGCTGGACAATTTTCAAAAAAATATCTTATTTGAGAAGTTACAATAACTCCATTCTTCTGAGCAGATATCAAATCAGGCTCTAAAGCCTTGATGCCCGGGGAGCGGAAAATTATCTCAGATTCGGAAACGGCTGCGCTAAGATATTCTGGATTATCTTTTTTATCATAAACTTTATATTTTATCCCAAGTTTTTCCAAATATTCAGCAACGGCTTTACCTTCGATACCGTAACCCAATATACCTATTTTTTTAGCTTTTAAATCTTCACTGTTCATAATAATGGTAATTAAGACTTTCTGAGCATCTTGCCGCTAAGTTTCTTTCTTAATGCGCCTCTCTCCAAAGCCGCAGACCCATTTACAAAGACATACTCTATCCCCTCAGAAGTTTGGTAAGGGTTCTGGAAATTAGCGTTAGAATTTATCTCTCGACCAAAAACTGTTAAGTCGGCAAAGTACCCCACTTCCACCTTACCCCTTTTTGATAAACCAACTTTTTCAGCGGGGGTTGATGTGATTTTTTGTATAGCCTGCTCAATACTGCAAAGATTATTCTCTATAGCCATATTCAGAAACTTCGGCATCGAACCGAAACAACGTGGGTGCGCTAAAGACTTTGGGTCGCGCTGGATTGGGAACCCAGCTCCATCAGTTGCAACAATAGACAAAGGATGGGCTAACAATAATTCGACTTGTGCAAAATTTAAATTTTTCTCAAAAACTAAAATATCACTTCCTCCCCTTTCAATAACATTCAGCAAGGCATCCTGGGAATCACATTCCTGACGCGCTGCGATTTGTCCCAAGGTCTTCCCGGCCACATTCAAAGGCATCGAAGTACTCGCAACAAATATCGAAGCATAATCAATGTCTTTACTACTCAAATATGCTTTGATCTTCTTGCGTTGCTCCGGGGCTTTCAAATTATTCAGCATTGTCACCCTACCTCCTTCGTATGACCAGCGCGGTAAATAGGTATAAAGTACTTGCCAAACAAAATCGTAAGGGTAAACATCAAAATGCACTTTACCTTTTTTTTGATAATTCGATTCAATCAAATTTAAAGCATGAGGTAAAAGGTGCCAGTTCGATTTATTGCGAACTTTAAAATGGGAAATTTTTAGATTGACATCAGATTTATTAACCAGCTCCAACGCTTCAGCAACACTTTCAGTTAGCTCGTTACCCTCCGATCTTAAATGCACCGAGAACAGGGCATCCTTACCTTTTAAGCTTTTGGCTAAATCCAAAAGCTCGTCTTCAGCGATAATTGCTTCGTGCGCATAAGACAAGCCGGAGGATAAACCAAAAGCCCCAGCTTCAATACTTTGCTCTAACGCTTTCTTAAGAATTTGCCGCTCACCAATTTCTAAACCGCGAATTTCCTCTCGTATCAAACCTCGTCGCAAAGTAGAATATCCAACCAAACTTGCAAGATTAACTCCAAAACGTCGACCAGAAAGTTCGTTTATGTACTCCTCAAAAGTTTGCCAATTTAAATTTATACCTTCGAGATTATGCCACTTCTGAATTGAAAGAAGCGCATCGTGTGATAGCAATGGTGCAAGTGAGGCACCGCAGTTTCCAATCACTGCGCTAGTTATACCTTGACTGACTAAACTATCCAGACTAGGGTTATCAAAAATCGTCCAGTAAACATCAGAGTGATTCTGAATATCAACAAATCCCGGGGAAATATACAATCCCTCAATATCTATAATTTCTTCGGCATTAGCTTTTTGCAAATTTCCAATTTGAACAATCTTATCCTGTTCAATGGCAATATCCGCCTTGTAAGGCTGCCGCCCAGTGCCGTCAATTATTAAACCATTTTTTATTATTTTTGAGTACATTTTATTTTTGTCAGATTAACTTTAGACAATACTTATAAAGTGTATTATCACTCCCAAGATTGCAAAGACCAAAGAAATTATCCAAAGCCTCATAGTCACCTTTGCTTCGGGCCAACCAGAGGCCTCAAGGTGATGGTGAAGCGGCGCGGACAATAACAACTTACGATGAAAAACTTTTCTCCAAAAAATTTGACCGAAGGAAGAAAAAGCTTCAAGTACAAAAACTATTCCAATGATTGGCAATATTAAGGAAGCGTTAACTAGAAAAGCGATAACGGCCAACACGGTGCCTAAGCCCATTGAACCGGTGTCCCCCATAAAAAACCGCGCGGGAAATATGTTGAACCACAAAAAAGCCAACAATGCTCCTATTAAGACGCCGATGAAAGCCGCCAATTCGTACCTGCCTTCTAGATAAGCGATAAGCCCGAAAGCAAAGAATGAAATTAATAAAGTACCCCCTGCGAGACCATCCAAGCCATCGGTCTGATTAACAGAGAAGCTAGTTCCAACCACTACGAAAATAAAGAATGGGATGTATAGCCAACCCAGGGCCAGGTTTCCCATAAAAGGTATGCCAACGTAATCAAATCCAAGTTTGAAGTAAAACCAATACGCCCCTATTGCTGCAACAAGGGTATAGAAAATAAGTTTATGCCTGAATCTAAAGCCCCTACCTTTGTATCCACGTCCTCTAAGATCCAAGATATCATCTAACAAACCGATAATCGAAGCCCCAAGCAAAGCGCCTAACGGCAACAGAGTTTCTTTTCGAGTTAAAAAATTTAAAATATGAAAATAGTTGAATCCGAGCACACGATCTAAAATCCAGAAAGTTATTATTAGGATAGTCAGCGTACCCCAAATCAAAACCCCAGCCATAGTCGGGGTACCTTGTTTGGCCGCGTGCATCTTACTGAATATCGGGGTAGAACCGTCGTTTCTAATGTTTTTTCCAACTTTCAGCTTAAACAAGAACTTTGTTAAAGCTGGAGTGGCCGCCAAAGCGAATGCAAAAGAAATGGCCGTCAAAATTAGGACTTTTAGAAGCTGGTAACTGATCATAATCGATTTTATTATACCATAAAAACTACTTCCAAGAAAAATTCTTGAAAGTATAATCGACCAGCTCTAACGCACTGCTGTTCCGATCTGAGGAACCCAATTCAATAACCACGATTTCATTGCCATCAGCGTTGGCAACCCGAATAATCATACTTCCGGAAGCTCCCGGAGTCTGACCAGTTTTTATAGATTTTATCTCTGGGTGCTTAAAAACTAAAGTGTTACTATTTTTTATCGAATAGCCTGTGCCTTCTTCGCTCGTAAATGAAAAGCTGCGGTCGTTCCAAAAAGTTTCATTAGACAAGTGTAGTAGCAGATATTCTACCAATTTTTTAAGGTCAGCCGCCGTCGAATAATTACTGGCCGAATCAAAACCTACAGGATTACTGAATTTTGTCTCAAACATTCCCAGCTCCTGAGCTTTTTTATTCATTTGAGAAATAAACTCTGTTCGATTAGGTAAATGGTTTGCTAGTGCGACAGCCGCATCATTTGCAGATCCAATCAGCATCGCTTTTAGAAGATCAGCAGGAAAAACAACATCCCCGGTTTTTAATCCTAATCGTGGAGCAACCTGAACCTGATCGGAACCTAGAACCGTGAAAGGTCTTGAAAAATTTTCGTTCTCCATTGCAACTACAGCGGTCATCAACTTTGTTAAAGACGCGATCTGTACTTTCTCATCAATGTTTTGTGAAAATAAGACTTTGCCACTTTTAAAGTCATAAACTAAAAAAGCCCTAGCGTCGACGCTTAGTGGCTTATCAAATGAGGTTCTGTGGACAGTAATAACTTTAGCCTCTCCCTCATGCGGCAACGACTGAGTATGTGCGCCTAGGACCAATCCTGCACCTTTAGCTGCCACGTGGGAAGAAGAAGGATGCTCAAAAGCTGGCATTAGCAAAGTAAATGCTAACACGAGTATGACTATGGATAGAATTGTGACAAATCCATTTTTGTGGTTGTGCACTTTTGTTTTTATTTTAAATTTAGATCTGCGCAGATCGATTTGATTTTGCTTTTATACTATCAATATATACCCGCCGCTTTTCGTTGACAACACTAAAGATTGTGGATAAAATTCTATTACCATTAAACTCAAAAAATACACATGGACCTTACAAAAGAAAATTTTCAACAAGAAGTTTTAAAGTCTGAACAACCTGTAATAGTAGACTTCTGGGCGGCATGGTGCGGACCTTGTAAGGCGTTATCCCCTACGGTAGAAGAAATTGGGGCGGAATTCCAAGGTAAGGCTAAAGTTATGAAAGTAAACGTAGATGACCAGAACGAATTAGCTATGCAATACGGAATCATGAGCCTGCCAACACTAAAATTCTTTAAGAACGGTGAAATAGTTGGCGAAATCATCGGCGCAGCACCAAAAGCAACAATAGTGGCTGAATTACAAAAACATATCTAACTATGACTCACAAAAAACTCAACTTATCTAAAGAGCACCGTGTCCTAACTGGAGTTTGCGGCGGCCTAGCAGAGTACTTTGAAACTGACCCAGTTTTGATTAGACTTGTCTTCATCTTCTTTACCATTTTGGGCGGAGCTGGAGTCGTTTTGTACCTTGTACTGTGGTTTTTCATGAGCGAAAAAAAAGACCTGCATTTTGCAGAAGATGAAATGAAATCGACAGTGCACAATCCCAGACGCCATAATCAAGGGGTGATCGGGTTTTTCTTGATAATAATTGGCTCTCTAATTTTACTTGATAATATTTTACCCGGATTTGGTATTAAGACTTTTTGGCCGCTGATATTAATCCTTGCGGGCCTAGCAATAATGTTACCAAAACACCGTTAAAACCTTATTCGCCGTAGTTAAAACCACGGTAGACGGTAGCAGATCTCCACTCACAATAATCGTATTCGTTAGCGGCATATTCAGGGCAATTAACCCCAGCTTTACTCGAAGGAGTTGCATATTGCTGTGATGCTGTTACCTGGGGAGTGTAATAATTACCACTCATCAGTTCGGACTTTTCTAATGATTTAGTCTGTAAATACTCTTCTTGTGTTCTGTACGGCCTAAAGTTAACCCCATCAACCCATTCACAAAAATAATACTCACCTTTTAAATAATCCGGGCAGTTTGTCGACGGGTTATTTTTATTTTCACCTATAGCAGACACTGTTGATCCGGCAACCCTACCCGTTGTGGAGTTATTAAAAGAAGAGACTCCTGGAGATTTATCAGA
>JBKJSV010000025.1:0-5770 GCA_046595755.1 Candidatus Doudnaibacteriota bacterium
GAGGAAACCTCGCTGAGAGAAAAGAGAAACTACGCTAAGGGAGTTAGGAGTAAGTAAGAAGTCAGTCAAGGCATTGGAAACCGAAACAGGCAACTAACCCGCTCAAGCACTGCCTAACCCGCCTAGGCGTATAGATACGGTAGATACGCCTAACCCGTCCGCTCACCGTGTAACACGTAACTACACGTACACACCATGCCTATTCCTTCCGCCAGGCATAAATCCATTAAAAAACCCTACACCCACCGCTTCACGGCTAACGCCGTAAAGCTCCTCCTGCGCGTACTCACGCCGTAATTCTTCCGTCCTCTCGTCCGTTTTGGTCTGCGTCCCCTCCCCGCCTCACCCTGCCGTGCTAATCTGATTGAACAGACTATAAACGGTTAATCCTCATGAAATTTGCCAATCACAAAAGCACGAACGGCTCGTCTCTAGGAAATTGCCCACCCGACTTGTCGGATCAGCTGATTAGTGAGAATGAGGGCGAAGACGAGCCAATTTATTACGTGGGTGAGTATTGGGAGGCTCCTGGCAGGGACATTATCTTGTCATTTTGGGACAGCGCATCACTGGGGGATTGTGCTCTTAGCAGAGTTATGCATGATGTCGCCGTTTTGAGCTATTTTCGACCAGTCTGATAAAGAAATCCTTGAATTCTTGAGGGTTAAATGCCACATAGAAAGAACCTATTGACACTAGATGTTCTACGTGTCGAAAGCGTAACGTATTGATCTTATTATGAGTTTTCTAGTTCTAATGAAGTATGATCCGTGTCATGTTGGGTGGTTTAAGTTACTTGTATCATTAATAAATCCCTAGGACTAACAAAGTCTCATATAGGGACTTGAATTGATTAAAGAAAAGTATTTGCAGAATGGTGTTAGAGTATGCTACAGATTAAGTATGACTTAAGGATTAATCCCCTTTTGTTGTTGCAAATGGCAGAAGGTTTTTTCCTGTGAAGCTAACTTCTGCCCGTCTGGGATATTCTAGACGTTAAATAAAAATGGCCGTGGTACTGCTAATACTCACGACCCCTGATGGTTCTATTTGAGAATATCCTCTGTAGAATCCGCCTCTTTCAAATTCAAATCAAAACCTACATAGAATATTCCTTCACCTATAGTGGCGTCAAGGCATTTTCATTCCCTACTTTAAATAGTTTAAACCTATGAACCCCAATGATTGGAAACTTGTCCGCATCCACGACGGATCGGGTGAATGCAAGATTGATGCCTTAAAATTTGCAGAGAAGTATATCTCTGCTTATTGGATTTCAGGTGAGATGGAGGCGTATAAGGTAGAGAATAATATCAAGGTAGGATCGTCAAACAATCCAATACTTAGAAAGATGTATTTAGATGAGTATCACAAACAAATTCGCCCGGTGGTGCTGAAAATATTGGGTAGGGCTGTCAAATCCGCTAACAATGACGGGTGCAGTGTTAGAATATTAGACCTGATTTAATTATCCTCTGCCTTTCCTTAGCTACTTCTCTTTCCAGTTTATCATCAAACTCTCTAGCAAGCTTTCTATATCTCTCTTCAACTCTCCTCTTAAACTTCTTTTCTAACTGCTCTTTCATAAGTGCCTTAGCTTCTATGAACTCAGGTGTTTTTTGAATCTTTCTAATTCCTCGTCTCTTCTTCATATCTTCATAGTAAATTTATTTTCACTAAGCGAAAGATTTTATATTGCAAGAAGTCAAGAGATGTGAGAAAAGTATTTCACACTAAGAAAACGCTTTAGCAGGGCAGGTTTTTAGTGCAATGACTAGCCTCACAGGAATTAAAATGAAAAAATCAGTACTAGTTGAGATCAAGGATCTCACGACCGTTCATGAAACGGTTCACCTGCGCATTCTCCAGAACACACCAAACAAAAGATACGTAGTAGAGCCAAGCCTTCCAGAGACGGATTCGCAAGACTCAGCCGTCATTGCCCATAGAGTGTTATTTGACACGCTCTATGACGCATTGGCATACGTAGATAGCTACGAGCAACGATTGTCTCGTGGCGTAGAACTCTAGACCGGACTTAAAAACGAATATTTAGTTAATCAACGAAAGGATAAACCATGCTTAATGCAACAGACATATCTGAAAACTGGGGCAAACGCCCACCACGTGACCCATCTCTAGATAAGCCAAGAGTAATTATCGGAACTGACACCTATGAGTCGATTCTACTCGACATAAAACTGCTTAAAGATGTTCCAATTGCCGCTCAGTACGTAAAAGAGGGTGGACCAACCACAAGAGATAAGCTTCTCTTTATCTTTGTAACAAAAGATTTATGGCGTGATGGCGACCTAGAAGATTTTGCCGAAATGGTAACTTTTCAAAACCTCACCTGGGGACAGAAAGCAGGACTTCCAAAGTTTTTAAAAGCCCTTGATAGAAAAGGCTTCACCGAAGAAGTAGCCCAGAAATGTGCTAAGGATAGAACCTTCTTTACTGAATACCTCAACGGTTTGATCGGCAAAGATTACGAAGTTGAGTCCGAGCCTAGTAAAGACCGTAAACGTAATTACGCTGTAAGCGCAAAACTCTCCAAGACCCAAACGAATACGCCTCACCCAAAAACTTTGACTGGATCGAGTGAGAAGGATGATTCAACGGGCTTAGAGAGTCTCCCCGATACGAACGAAGACGATTTGCCATTTTAATGATTCCGATGCGAGGGCGCTAAGAAGTTTTTTAGCGTTCGAGCTTGTTGTTGCTGTACTGACCCCGCTGGCTGGCATACCCAGATTAAACGTATGCCGATTTAACCTTGAAGGGTAGAGCGTGAAAGAGCAAGAGCACATCGAAATAACGATTAGGTCTGTTGATAACGGATATGTATGTGGTTTCACGTCCTACAAAGGTGAAGGAGTTTTTGCTTCCATCGTCTCCCGAATAGAAAAAGTATTTTCTATTGAAAACATCGAGGACATGGCTGTGTATCTAGCAGGCTACCTTGAAGCGCAACGCCCAGAGAGACGTGCTGAAATTGCTACCACACAAGAAGTCTGCGAGTCAGATCCATCTGCCATTATGGATGGTGTCTTAAGATTAAGAACTACTCCAAAAGAAGAACCTCCAGCTTCACAGTTTTTAGATGCGCTTGCCAAGTTAGAGCAGATAGCTAACCCAACCAGAAAAGCAAGGAGAGTAAGATGATTCAAATAATGCCAAGACCTGCATCACCTGAAGCTTACGTACTCTATCAATTATTAGAGTCTCAAGAGTTTATAGCTGAAGCTGATTTGTTTATTCCTCCTGAATATCCCTACTCTGCTTGGAATGTCATTAAGGCCTTATCAATGTTTGGTTACGTAATCGAAGAAGGAATAGCTTCTTACGGATTAAATGACAGAGGTCGCCTTAACAAAAGTTTTCGTCTTCAACAAAGATGTATCGGAAGTGAGATGAGACGAGAGCTACAAGTTTTTAAAGACTTAATGGAACCTAAAATAATGGAGCTAAAGAAAGCAGCATGACTATAGTTGTCGTTGATATTGAAACCATCGCGAAGTATTTGCCTGATTTAGAAGAGGATTTAGACTTAACCGTTGAAGCTCCCAAGAACTATAAAGATCCAGAGAAGATTGAATCAGCTCGTAAAGAGAAGATCGAAAAAGCTCTAGACCGCATTAAGTTTAAACCAGACGGAGCAGACGTTGTGTGTATCGGACTTGCTGTTATTGACACACAAGAAATGGATCTCACACACATTGAAGCCAAGTGCTCACCCGTAACAGACGATTTGTGCAAGTTTTTTTGTGATTACCTAAATCACCACAGAGCTACAAAACTTGTTGGCTGTAACATCAGAGGCTTTGACATTCCCATTCTAATGGCCGCAATTGCCAAAAGCCCCTACTACCTTACAAAACCAATTGCTAAATGGGGACTCATTGACCTCATGCATAAGCAGAAGGAAATGGATGGAGAGACTAGAAAGGTTAAGGGTACCTGGAATTCCCTTTGCAGACTCTACGGCATTAAAGAACCTTCAAAGGATGGAGCTCAGGTAGCAGAGATGTGGAGCCGTGAGGCTTTCAAGGAAATATCTGACTACTGCATGGAAGATGTTCGGTGTGAGGGGGAACTTTATTTAGCTATGAGTAAAATCATCGAGCTTTAAGTGAAAGCAAAAGAAAGAAAAGCATTAGCAGGGCAACAACTCAATAAGGAAATGTTTTATGCAAAAGTCGAAAGGTGGATTCAAGAGCGAAAAGGCGAAGACTACAAAGTTCTGCCAGTTGGTTGGCACGGGGTGCCTTATATTCTCGGTAAGTACAGGGTTAATTTCCGTTATGATAGAGATGGAAACCGGATCTTTAAGCCTCAGTACGACGTTAAAGGACTGTTCGATCTTATTGTCCTGGATAGCACTTCTACTAACTACTTCCCCTACCCTGCTACCCTATACGAAAGAGCAAGATTCTTCTCAACCATTATCAAAAACGGAGGGTTTACTTTATTTGTCAGAACCCATGGCTCTGACTACTTCTGGAAACCAAAGCGAGAACCCTACCAAGCCACATTACTTGAGTCGCGTGAAATGATTGTCAGTATACCAAAAGAAGAACTAGTGAGTTTCGAATGAAAGATAAAATCCCAGATATTTCAGAAAGAAGATTCATGGCGATTAAAGAGCTTGTTGAAATAATCGCTTCTAAGAATGAAGAAATCTCTCTCATAAAGAGGCGATTAGCTTCAAAGGATAAACAGATTTTAAGACTTAAGAAAACCCGTTTGAGGGGTAAGGTCGGCTAGGGTTGTCTTTACCTTCAACACTATCTGGTCTTACTCCTCTTTTTTAAATGGATAAATAAATGAAACAAAAACTATTTAACTTACTAATTACTTCCCTCCTCCTTACCCTTGGATATTTTTGTCATATCAAAATCCAAGCCCTATCGTTGGTTCAATCTCGTATCATCCAACACTCCAATGCCCTTACTATTGCTCATAACAAATTGCAGAACTGTATTAACAACTCTAAAGATTTAAAAGCAGTAAGCCAATGTTCAACAAATGAGATTAAGTCATAGGAAGAACTAGTTAATAGTGGATAAAAGTAGATATGAAACAGACAAAGAAAGAAAAGCGGCCATCCAACGTAGGCAAGAAAACCTTAACCGCCTTGAAGAACTCCAATCGTGGGAAGGCTTCAGCTACGACAGGAACAGAGAAATCCAGAGGCTCACAAAAAATATCTGCAAACTCGAAGCGATTAAACTCCTCGCCAAAACCTGAAATCCAATACGGATTTAAGGATGGAGACGGTGGCTATGTTTTGTGGAATGCCAGACAGAAGGCATTAGATTGCGCTTGGCTTAGAGATGAGCACGAGATTAAAAAGTTTAAAATACAGGAGATGAAATGAAAAATAAACCAAGAAAACTTAAAGACTACCTACCATTCTTACGAGAACTTGGAGCGCTTTGTAAGAAGCACGAAATATCCATAGATTCCAAAAACGGTGATAACGCATTTGTATGCGGTGAAGAATATTTCGATGATCGTATTTTCTTCTACACTACCACAGACGGAACCGTCCGAGCATGTGCGAACCGTGACTTTAAAGATGTGAAATAAGCATTGAAATGAAAGAACTCCTAATCACAGTCTTTTATCTTTCTGGCGCATTCGCCCCAGGCTTTGACGCTCAGGGCATCTCATTGATCCAGCCGTGTGCGTGGTATGAGCCAGTGCAAAAAGCAACGGGTGTTAAAGTTAAGGTGCATAAGTTTGTTAAGCGCGCCCACTTTGCGCC
>JBKJSV010000008.1:0-4914 GCA_046595755.1 Candidatus Doudnaibacteriota bacterium
TTTCGTGCCCTGCCAAACCTAGTATCGCACGAGCGTGCCCTTCTGAAATTTTAGTTTCAATAATAGCCCTCTGAATTTCAGCTGGAAGGTTTAACAAACGGACTGTATTGGCAACTGCCGGCCTGGACTTCCCGACTTTTTGTGCAACCTTTTCCTGCGTTAATCCAAACATCTTCATCAACTTGTCATAAGCCAAAGCTTCTTCAATCGGATTTAAATCTTGACGTTGAACATTTTCAATAAGCGCGACTTCTAATTTTGTCTGGTCATGCATTCCAGCTTTAATAAGTACCGGCACTTTCTTTAACCCAGCTAACTGGCTCGCTCGAAATCTTCGCTCTCCAACCACAAGTTCATAACCATTTGCTGTTTGATTTACAACCATCGGTTGAATCAAACCATGTTCGCGAATAGAATCAGCTAATTCTTGAAGGTGTTGCTCGTTAAAAGTTTTCCTGGGCTGATACGGATTTGGAACAATGTCTTCGATCGCAACCTCTTGGATTATCGAATCAGCATGAGAAAGCGGAGTGATATTCTCAATAGGTGAAAAAATTGGAGCAGACAAAACTGGCTCAACGTACTCTTCTGGCATCACTGCAATTAATTCTTGATATGAATTAATTTTTATATCCTGAGCAGGCTCATCATTTTCTAAAATCGGTACCGCAGGAACAAAGTCATCATTTTCTAAAGAAAAAGACTGCTCCTTAGAACCGTAGCCACTTTGAGAAGCAGCGTTCTGGTTGGCAGTCGTATTATTTAAATCATCATCGAGCTCGGGCATTGGTTTGTGTATTTATTAGTCTCTCTGGTGCCGGTGGTGGGAGTTGAACCCACATGAGGGTAACCTCACACGATTTTGAGTCGTGCGCGTATGCCAGTTCCGCCACACCGGCTGGAACTTAGGTCATATTACCAGAATCTACTTAATTTATCAATTAAAAGCCCTGCAACTAGGCCTATTAAAGCTCCAGCGATAACATCACTTGGGTAATGCACACCGGCCGCTACGCGAGCAAAAGCGGTCAACCCTGAAAACATTAAAGCTAAAGCACCCCATTTTTTATTACGAATAAATATTATAGTTGCGACAGAAAACATTCCTACCGCATGCCCGGAAGGGAAAGAGTAAGTCTCAGGGTGTTTAAAAATTTCTACTAAAGAATTGTTATAGAAAGGACGTTGGCGATGATAAAACAATTGAATCAGCGGAGTAAAGATCCACCGTGCCAACAAGTACGAAGCAAGGACGTTAGATATCATCTTTAACATAGCTTTGTTGTCACGCATAGATAATCCGTAAAGCAAAACCAAAATTGCTAAGCCAAAGACTAAACTAACAGCCAACACATAAAAAACTAAGTCTAAACCGGAGTTCTTGTTTAGTAGTCCATTCAAAAACAAAACAATTTTCAAATCCATCTTCGTGATATACTAGTAATACTATAAGATTAACAACTAATTCAAGAATATGCTACCACTCTGGCAAGCTTTGGTGTTGGGGGCAACAGAAGGACTAACAGAATTCTTACCGATTTCTTCGACAGCTCATCTAATTTTAACGACTCATCTACTTAACATCGCACAAACTGAATTTATAAAAAGCTTCGAGATTATAATTCAACTAGGAGCAATTTTAGCTGTCGTAGGATTATTTTGGAAAAAGTTTTTAGATATTGAGATTCTTAAAAAGATTGCGGTTGCCTTTCTACCCACTGGAATCATTGGTTTAACTGTTTACAAAATTCTTAAAGAACACCTACTGGGCAATTTAAACATCGTGCTTTGGTCCTTACTTATAGGGGGTATTATCTTAATTCTTTATGAGCGAACCCGACAACAAGCTTCCGAGGAAGAGCTGCAATTAGATAAGATTACTTACTCACAAGCATTTACAATTGGAGTTTTTCAAGCGATCGCCATCATCCCCGGAGTCTCTCGCGCTGGCGCGACTATTATTGGCGGATCTATGCTGGGAATAAATAGACGGACAATCGTAGAGTTTTCGTTTTTACTTGCCGCCCCAACCATGCTTGCAGCAACTGTACTTGATTTATTTAAGAACTATCAAAGTTTTAGCTCTTCCGAATCGGCGTTTCTAGCGGTGGGTTTTATAACTAGCGCTATAACCGCGGCAGTTGCGGTAAAATTCTTACTGAACTTTATAAAGCGAAAAGACTTCCAAAGCTTTGGTATTTATCGAATAATCCTAGCGGCCTTATTTTTCTTTTTTATAATATAAACCTACCAATAAAAAATCGGCTTCTCAGCCGATTTTTTTTATTCTATTCCTGGAACGGGAAATTTCAAGCTTAGTTCAATTACTTCTTTTTTAACTTCGTTGACAGTGATTTCATCAGAGCGATTCGTGATGGCGCGATCAATTAAATCCGCAACCGCTTCCATCTCTGCTTCTTTCATGCCCCGGGTCGTTATTGCCGCAGTCCCTAAGCGAATACCGGATGGGTCCATAGGTTTACGTATATCATAAGGCACCATATTCTTGTTTATAGATATGCCGACTGTTTCAAGTACGTGCTCTGCTTCTTTTCCTGTCACACCTTTGCTTCCAAAGGAATCTATTAACATCAAATGGTTATCCGTTCCCCCCGACACCACTCTGTAGCCTCGGCCCTGCAGTAAGTCTGAAAGCTTTTTTGCATTTTCAATAACTTGTTTAGCATAAATCTGGAAATCAGGTTTTAAAGCTTCTTGAAAAGCAACAGCTTTTGCGGCGTTAATGTGGTCATGAGGACCGCCTTGTATTCCAGGAAACACCGCTCGGTTTATTGCTTGAGCGTACTGTTCTTTGCACATGATCATTGCGCCACGAGGTCCGCGTAAAGTTTTATGTGTTGTTGTGCTCACCACATCAAAATAAGGGATAGGGCTTTCGAGTTGTTTACCTGCAATTAAGCCTGCGATATGTGCAATGTCCGCGAAAGTGTAAGCGCCAACCTTATCAGCAATTTCTTTGAAGCGCTTCCAGTCTAAGTTTCGTGAGTATGCAGAAAAGCCAGCTATTATCATTTTTGGTTTTTCTCGAAGCGCGATTGCTTCAACTTCATCCATATCCACTTGCTCTGTTTCTTTATTGACTGTGTAAGGAATAATATTAAAAAGTTTCCCCGAAAAATTTAACGGATGCCCGTGAGTTAGGTGCCCGCCTTGGTCCAAAGACAAACCCAAAACCTTATCCCCCGGTTCTAACAAAGCCATGTAAACGGCGATATTGGCGGGACCCCCTGAAAGAGGCTGGACATTAACATGCTCAGCTCCGAATAACTCTTTAGCGCGGGCAATCGCCAAATTCTCAGCCTGATCGATGATATCGTTACCTCCGTAATAGCGCTTTCCTGGGTAGCCTTCAGAATATTTATTGGTAAGTATACTTCCCATGGTTTCGAGAATAGCTCTGGAAACATAATTTTCTGAAGCAATAAGTTCTAGCCCCTGCTTCTGTCTTTGTTCCTCAGCTTTTATAATTTCGTAAAGTTGAGGGTCTTGGTCCTGAAGTGTTGAATAGTTCATTGGATTAAGTTAATTCCTTTCAACTGGCCGAATAGCGGCAGGTACATATCATCTTGCGGATCGATATACAACTCTCTTTTCTGAATTCTATCACAAAATATCACACCGGTCTTTTCAGCGATGGCCAAAGGCATTCTTTCGGCACCCTCACCCATCAACAGTACCGCTGCGGCCGCTAAGCTGTCAGCAACGTCTGTTCGGGAAAAATGGAACTTCCGACCAAAAATATCGGGAGTGCCGCGGTAATCTCTAATCCCTTTAAACCCGGCATAACCCAATGCCACGCCAATCACTCCGGCTCGAAAAGGTAAAGTTCTACTATCTGTTATTATAACGCCAAGATTTTTTATTTTGAATTTCTGACGTAGCTGCCTCCTTAAAATTGTCGCGGTTTTAAAACTATCTTTAGGTAATAATATCAATTTACCATCGGCGTTGGATTCGTCGATTCCAGCCGCAGCCATAACCATACCGTCTTTGACTGTCAGCCAAGCATATTTCGTGGGCATTGCGAAGTCACTTTCTGCTTTGATTAAACGAACTTTTGTTTGGTCATCAGTTATAATAGCGGTACGTTTTTCAGCCAAAGCTACAATCTTTGAAGTCACTACTAGAACAGAGTTTTCTTTGGGTTTAGGAATGTTTACACAGATGAATTTAAACAAATTTTCGCCTTCTCTGTAAATTCTGGTTTGTATTGATTTGATTTTCATATAATTTATTTAATGACAATTAAAAAACCGCCCGGACAGGGCGGCAAATAAAAACTTGCCCTGTCTTAAAAAAGAGCGGAGCCTTCCACAAATCCTGACCAAGTTTTTATTCTATGAGTTAAAAGCATTTTGTTAAATTACAAAATTAATTATTCTGTCCTGAACAAATATAACTTTTTTGATCGTTTGCTTACTTATAGATTTCTCAACCGCTTCTATCTGCTTTGCTTTTGTCTCGACATCTTTCTGAACCGACCCTCTTGGCATATCAACATTTCCGCGGAATTTTCCGTTAACTTGAATTACTATTTGAACACTGTCTGATGTAATTTTAGTCGGATCGTGTTCCGGCCACTTTTGAGAAACAACACCGCCCTTCCCGCCAACCCTACCCCAAAGCTCCTCAGTAATGTGGGGTGCAAATGGAGAAAGAACTATTAACAACTTTTGCAAAGTTTTTTTAGAAATTTTTTCGGATTCAACTTTGTTTAAAAAGTCCATAAAAGAAGAAATGGCGGTGTTATACTTTACCCCTTCTATGTCTTCACCAACCTTCTTAATTAAGCGATTGATAGCGACTTCTGTTTTAGCAGAGTCAGCTTCCGTGTTTTTGCTTTTTTCTGTTACAAGATTCCAAATTCTTATTAAGAAACGATTCACTCCAACC
>JBKJSV010000099.1:0-7482 GCA_046595755.1 Candidatus Doudnaibacteriota bacterium
CAGCTCCAAATGCTGGTTCAACAGGTTTTGTAAATGCCCCAACTAATCCTTTCACACTAACTGGATTAAATTCTGCTACTTGCTATGATATTTATATTAGAGCAGTTTGTAGTGTAACTGATAGCAGCGATTGGAGCAGATCGGAAGGGCGTCTCAAAAAAGAATAGGTTTTTTGGTGGACCTTGTTAATAAAATAGCGTAACATCTGTTCGGTAATTTCAAAGTCTGAAACTACTCCGTCTACCAACGGACGTGAGGCAACAATATGGGGAGGAGTTCTACCTACCATTCTTTTAGCCTCGCTTCCAATCGCCAAAATTTGTTTAGTTTTAGTGTTCAAAGCCACCACAGACGGTTCATTTATAACAATGCCCTTGCCTTTAACGTAGACAAGAGTATTTGCGGTTCCAAGGTCGATACCAATATCCTTGCTGAATTTTTGGAAAACTGAATCAAGTAATGACATATTTACCTTCATCTTACCTGAAAATAGCCTTTTGCAAAACCCCTCCATTTAACATATAATTTCCTTATGAAAAAGATTACCCCTAGAACAGAAAATTACTCGGAATGGTACCTAGACATCATCGAGTCAGCGGATCTCGCAGAGAACTCCGTGACAAAAGGTAGTATGGTTATAAAACCGTATGGCTATTCAATTTGGGAAAATTTCCAAAAAGTTCTGGACAAAATGATAAAAGACACCGGGCACAAAAACGCCTACTTCCCTTTATTTATACCCAAATCGCTTTTAACCAAAGAATCTAAGCACGTTGCAGGTTTTGCAAAAGAGACCGCTATAGTTACACACCATCGTTTAATGGAAAAAGATGGTGAAATTGTAGTAGACCCCGCATCTAAACTCAGCGAAGAGCTTATAGTACGACCAACTTCCGAAACCATTATCTACGATTCTTTCTCAAGATGGATTCATTCTTGGAGAGACCTACCATTGCTAATTAATCAGTGGGCGAATGTAGTTAGATGGGAGATGCGTACTCGTCCATTTTTGCGAACCACGGAGTTCCTTTGGCAAGAAGGACACACAGCTCATGCCACAGAAGCAGAGGCAGAAGCAGAGGCTTTAAAAATGCTCGGAGTTTATCGAGATTTCGCCGAAAAATACTTAGCAATTCCAGTCATTTCGGGCAAAAAATCTGAATCGGAAAAATTTGCCGGGGCTTTACACACTTATTCTATTGAGTCTCTTATGCAAGATGGCAAGGCGCTACAGACCGGCACCTCACATAACCTTGGCCAAAATTTCGCTAAAGCTTTCGAAGTTAAATTTACTGACAAGGACGGTAAGGAAAAGCATGTTTGGCAAACAAGCTGGGGCGTTTCCACTCGGATGATCGGTGCATTAATCATGTCACATAGTGACGACCTAGGTTTAGTAGTTCCTCCGATGATAGCTCCTATTAAAATAGTGATCGTTCCAATTTACAAGAACGAAGAGGAAGCTGTAAAAGTTCTAGAAACTGCAAAGATGATCCGGGATAACCTCCTGATGCTAGACGAAAATGTTCATTTAGACGAGCGCGATTACGAGACGCCAGGTTCTAAATTTAATGAATGGGAAAAGAAAGGAGTACCAATTAGAATAGAGATTGGACCTAAAGATCTTTTAAAGAACTCTGTAGTAATTGCCCGTCGAGACACACAAGAAAAACAATCCGTTGAAATTTCTTCTGTCAGCAATACCGTTGATGAGATGCTTGAGAATATCCAATCCCAAATTTTTAACAAAGCATTAGCGCTTAGAGAAAATAACTCCCACCATATCGATTCGTACGATCAATTCAAAAAACATTTTGAAGATAGCCCTATCCCAGGCTTCGTTTATAGTCACTGGTGTGGCAACCTAGAATGCGAAGCTCAAATTAGTAACGAACTTCAAGTCACTACCAGATGTATCCCACTTGATCAAAAGAGCGAATCTGGAAAATGTCTAGTTTGCAGTAAAGACTCCACCGAAAGAATTATTTTTGCTAAAGCGTATTAAAAAAACGGCCAGCTGGCCGTTTTTTTATGATCGAATATCTTTGATCGTTATAAGGACTATTAGCAATATCAGTAGGGCAAAACCCCCGGCGTTGAACCACTGTTCAACTGTGGGGTTATTTCTTTTACCTCGAATTTTTTCTATAACAAGGAATAGCACTCTTCCCCCATCCAAAGCTGGGAATGGCAAAATATTCAGAATACCTAAATTAACCGACAAGAATCCTGCGAACTGTAAGACATATACCAGGCCTAGGTCCGTAACCTGTCCGGTCAGCTGAGCAATTTTTACCGGCCCACCCAAACTAGCAAAACCCTTTCCTTGACCGATTAATTCGGCAAACCCTATTACCGTATTCTGAATTACCACCCAAGTTGCTTTCAAACCGACGAAAGGAGCAACCCACACAGGATAGGAGACTCTTCCAACATTACCCAGAGCCACCCCTAAAGCACCTTGTCCTTCGGGAGGATTTACTCTTGGAGTCACTTTTACATTTATATCGGTATTTCCACGCTTCAAACTAACATCTACCGAAGACCCGCTCTTACTCTTAACATAGTTAACCACTTGCTCAACTGTTTCAGCTTTTTGACTATCAACAGAAACAATATTGTCCCCTTCTTTTATCCCGGCGGTCGCGGCTGGAGATTGCGGGTCAACTTGTAGGATAGATATCGCCTGAGATTTTAAACGCGCATGAGCTGGTAAACTCTGACCTTGCTCGACTATTGTGGGTAGACCGATCATAAAACCGATACTAAAAAGGACCCAAGCCAGAACAAAGTTCATTATCACACCAGCGACTAGGGTAGCGAAACGCTGCCAAAAAGATTTATTTACAAAACTGCGAGGATTATCACCTTCGGCATTATTTTCTCCAACAATCTTAACAAAGCCGCCTAGCGGAATTAAGTTTAACGAATAAAGCGTCTCCCCTTTTTTAAAGCTCCAAACTCGTGGAGGAAATCCAAAACCAAATTCGTCAACTTGCATGCCCGATTTCTTTGCAACAATGTAATGCCCAAATTCATGGACCAGTACAAGTGCGGCAAGAATTAAAATGAAAACTATTATCGTAAGGATCATATCGTCATTACTTCCTTTTCTTTAGCAGCGGCTACTTCCTTTATTTGATCGTTATACTTATCTACGATTTCTTGTAAATCCTTCTTCAAACCCTCTAGGTCATCTTCCGTAATTTCATCGTCTTCCTGTTTTTTCTTCAAATCTTTTAGAATATCTTCTCGGACACTGCGCACTGAAACGCGCGCCAGTTCAACCATCTGACCCATCGCCTTTACCATTTCTTTTCTGCGTTCTTCTGTCATCGGAGGAATACTCAATCTAATCAAAATCCCATCATTTACAGGATTCAACCCAATGTTCGCTGCTTGTATAGCTTTTTCGATTGGTCCCATGTTTGATTTGTCCCAAGGCTGAATCGCGATAGTCCGGGCATCTGGAATACTAATAGACGCAACATGTGCGATCGGCAATTTTGAGCCATACGAATCGATCATGATATTATCAATCAATGCTGAAGAGGCTCGTCCGGTTCTTAGCCCAGCGAGTTCCATCTTGAACCTTTCAATTCCTTTTTCAAATTTTTCTGTTTCCATTAGTCTACCTTTCAGCTAAACCGGCATAGGTTACCTGAGACAATACCGGATCGATTAATATCTTATTTATTAAATTATTCGTGGGCACACCTTGGGTTTGCCAGCTCTTCCCACCATCCAAGGTTTTGTATACCGTGCTTCCAATACTGGTATATGCTAACACACCGCCATGAGTCGAGGCAATTGCTCGAGGATCCTCTGAGTCCGCATTCACAGGTAAGTTTATCCCAAACCAGCTTTTCCCATCATCGGAGGTTTTGTACAACCCACTTGAGGTGGTCACATACATAACACCACCAATTTCGTCATCCAAAGCTAATTTATAAAATTTATCGATATACTTAGAAATATAGCTAGTTTGACCTTCGCCTGTTAAGGCATCAGTTAAAGAGGTCCAACGAATACCCCCATCGGTGCTCTTATACAAACCCTTTGAGGTTTCTAAGGCATATATCGTATTCGTTAGCTTGCTATAACGAAGCTTAACTATTGCCGTTTTGGCGTCGTTCACGACAAACCAATTTGTACCACCGTCTATACTCTTTATAATAATTCCGGAATTCAAAGCGGCATAAAGCTCGTAAGGATTATTCGGATTGGCTGTTATGGTTGTGACTGGATTTTTAGTACTGGCTTCGTTGTAAATCTCTTCCCATGTTGTTCCGCCATCCCTAGTTCTAATTATTTTCCCATGGTCACCAAAAGTTCCGGCAACGACAATGTTATTTAGATCATTCGGGTTTAAGAAGAAATCATAAGCGTTTATCTTTGAAAGAACCTGCTCCCATTTATCTCCGCTGCTAAAACTTCGCCAAAAACCTGAGTTTATAGACGAAACGTAGAGGTGCTCATGATTATTAGGGTCAAAAGCCATTTCAGAAATTACCAATCCTTTAATTTCTGCTCCCTTGCCATCTTTAATAACATTTGAGGTTTGCCAGACACCGCCTCCGTCAACGGTTTTCAAAACCCCTAAAGAACCGTTGTTACTTAAAAAATTACAGCTGATAGCGAGTAATAACAACAGGGGCGCTAGGGCAATTTTTTTCATATCTTTATTTTAAATTTAGAAATAGTTTTTCAAGAACCAATTTTTTATTAAGATTTTGTTTTAGACCATACAAAGAATCTAACAACGACTGCAGATTTAAATAGAGATGGGCATTCCCTGCTAACATCAGCCCCCTCTGCGCAACTATCCAACTTTCAAATATTACTAATAATTCGGCGGTGTCTTTGTCCGCAAAATCTCTAATAGAGACTAGCCTATCGGCTTTGGACTTACCGGCCAACTGTTGGAGGAATACGTCACTTTCTGTTTTTATACCGGCGACCACATTTTTCGCACTAAAGTATATTACCTGACAACGTGATGCGATAGTTGGTAAAACCGCAAGCTTATTTCTTACAAGTAAAATAATTATTGTGCTCGGACTTGGTTCTTCTAATGTTTTCAAAACACTGTTAGCGCCTTCTTCGGTAATGTTTTCAAAAGCATTAATAATAGCTACTTTATGCGAGTTCTGGTAAGGCTTTAAAGATAAATCTGAAATAAGACCCCTGATGTCCTCTATTTTGAGCTTTTCTTGATCCACCACAATTAAATCTGGACTAATTTTAGAACCTTGTTCACCCAAAATCTTCTCCGCAAACTCAATGGCTAAGGCTTTCTTGCTTTCAGGATCTGGGCCACAAAAAAGATAAGCATGGGAATACTTTTTTGTTCTTAAGGAAGACTCCAAAAAAAGTTTTTGATTTTGGTATCCAGTTGTCTGCCACATGCCTGAATTATAACATAAAGCTAGTTTTCTTCTATCGAGCGCTGAGAATACTCTTTTTGTAACTGTCCAGGTTTTCTAGCGCAATACCGGTCCCTTTTGCAACACAAAGAATCGCATCTTCAGCAACATAAGCAGGCACCCCTACTGCCTGAGAAATCATTCGGTCCAAGTTTCTAAGCAAAGAAGAACCACCGGTTAAAACCATCCCTTTGTCCATAATATCTGAGGCAAGCTCAGGAGGAGTCTCCTGTAAAACTGTTCGCACAGCTCTAATAATTTCCCGCAGCTCTTCCTGTATCGCTTCAACCACTTCGTTAGTTGTCACATAAACCGAGCGAGGTAAACCTTGAATCATATCGCGGCCTTTAATCTCCATAGATTCTTCCTCATCAACAAACATCGCTGATCCAATATTTATTTTTATCTCTTCTGCTGTTCTGTCGCCAATAGCAAGGCCGTGCTTACGTCGAACATAGTCAGCAATTGCGGCATCGATTTTATTCCCAGCCACACGCACAGAAGTAGAGCAAACAATTCCGCCTAAGGACAACACTGCGACATCAGTGGTGCCTCCACCAATATCAATAATTAAATTTCCCGTAGCGGATGCTATGGGAATACCTGCTCCGATGGCGGCAGCAACAGTTTCTTTTATAACATAAGCAGCTTTTGCACCGGCAGCTGTAGCAGCATCGATAACCGCTCGTCGCTCTGTTGAAGAAATCCCCCCAGGAACTGAAATCATTACCTCTGGGCGGAAAAAGTGCACATTGCCCAAAGCCTTATTGATGAAATACCGTAGCATCGCCTCCGTTACTCTATAATCCGCTATAACTCCATCACGCATCGGCCTGGAGGCAATAATAGACTCAGGTGTACGTCCTAACATCTCTTTTGCTTCAGCTCCAACCGCTAGAACTTTATTATCATCGATCGAAACCGCGACAACCGTGGGCTCGTTTAAGATAATTCCTTTTTTAGGAACATAAACCAAAGTATTTGCGGTACCAAGATCAATTCCAATTTTCTTCTGAAAAAAACTCATCAAATTATAGTTTAGTGTTCATACCTAGTTATATCTGCCCCTATCGACTTCAGCTTCTCAACTATTCCTTCGTACCCTCTTTCTATATGCTCAACGTCGTGCAGAACGCTTTTTCCCTCTGCTACCAGCGCAGCGATAACAAGAACCATTCCACTGCGAACATCCAAAGAGCTTACATTTGTCCCGTGCAACTTAGCCGGTCCAGTTATCTCCGCACGATGCGGATCCAGCATCTTGGCTTTTGCACCCATCTTAGAGAGCTCGTGGGTATACCCTAGTCTTCCTTCATACATCCATTCGTGAATCAAGCTTGTACCTTGAGCCTGGGTAGCTAACACAGCGAAAGGAGGAACGTAATCAGTTAATAGGCCAGGATAAATACTTGTTTTAATTACAGCTGCTTTATAAGACCCCTCTGGTTTTTTAACTTTGACGGAATTTTTAGTGATTTCAAAATTCACGTTCATTAATTTCCATTGAATCAAAGCGCCGTTTAGGTAGTCGGGTTGAATATTATCTATAGTTACCTCACTTCGAGTTGCAGCTGCTAAATTAATATAGCTGGCGGCCACTTCGTTATCAAAAATGATCTTGTGCTCGACGCCGTTAAGCTCGGTTACACCTTCGATAGATAAGTCATGTGTCCCTATACCAGAAATTTTAGCCCCCATGCCGTTCAACATTCGACACAAATCCTGGACATGCGGTTCAGTGGCGGCTAAGTGGATAGTTGTCATTCCTTCGGCTAATACTGCAGCCATCACTACATTTTCAGTAGCCGTAACACTCATTTCGGGGAGAATTATTCTGCGGCCAATTAACTTAACAACAGATAGTTGTAAGAAATCGTCCTCCACTACCTTAGCACCAAGTTCCTGCATTCCAATTAAATGAGCGTCAATAGGGCGCTTACCTATTAAATCACCGCCGGGGACCGGCATTACCACTTTCTTAAACCTTGCTAGTAAAGGGCCCATCAGTAAGATTGAGCCGCGTAATTTTTTTACCAATTCAGGTTTAGGCTGGAAT
>JBKJSV010000011.1:0-10917 GCA_046595755.1 Candidatus Doudnaibacteriota bacterium
CTGACGAGTCTTCTGATGGAGATGAGCTGGACATCCCAGCTTTTATAAGAAAGAAAATGAAATAAATAAAAAGTTGAGAATGCGCAATCTATAAAAATTAATTAATTATAAAGACATGATAGAATCACACAGTAGAGCAGGGGACAAGCCAATGGAACAACACTTACATCTGAGAGAAACCTCTAGGAATATGTTTCCAACTTTTGCCGATATGGATTTGGGCCTGTGGGCGGCTATAGTTTCACTTATAGTTGTGCTATTACCTGGGATCGTTTCTAAACTTTTATCTTTTAGTGAAGCGACAGCCGAAGCTGAATTAAGAAACAATGTTTTATTATCCTCTCCGGGATTTAATAGTTCGACATTGGTAATTGGTTTTGTTTTAGCAGTGGTTGCAATTGCATGTTCAAAGAATAATCCTTCCGCGCGTCTATTGGCGACTCTTACTTTGGTGGTTTGTATAATAAAATTTATTCTACCTTCCTAAAATTGTTTTTGCTCTAGACAAAAGCAAAAATTTCTGCTATAATGGTTATGTAATGTTAAAAACTCTAATAGATATTAGAGTTTTTAATTGGTCGATTACGCGAAACCTTTTGTTTATAGAGATCTAGTAAATAAAAGGCGAAGAAACAAAAATAAAAAAAACAAAAAAATATGATAGATAGTCCATTAGATAATAAACCACATGTGGTTATGCCTTTATTGGCTTTAGCCGTAGCAGCGAATCTCTTTTTATTTAGCGTTGCATACACCAATGCATCGTTTACTGGAACAGAGAAAAGTTTACCAGATGTTTTCGCACCATCAAATATTTCTCAACAGTTCGATAATAGTTTGACAACGATTGCTGATAATTTATCTTGGTCGGTTTCTACCGCTGTGGCGGAAGTAAAACCCCAAGCAGTAGCTTTCCTTGGTATGGAAGGTTATAAGTACGGTATGCCAAGATATACTGCTTTGCAATCTAACGCATCTCATTCAGGAGCTGTGTTGGGAGCAAGTATTGATAACCAAGAGTATGTCGAAAGCTCTAGTGCGGAAGTGCAAGATGCTTCACCTCGATATATCGTTATTCAAATAAAATAATAATGGCCTAAAGTTTTTAGGCGAGTGGAGGGTGCAGGGCGGAGGGTGCGGTCAAAAAACTTGAGCGAAAAATTGAATGTTTACAAAACGCGTTCTCGAGGGAACGCGTTTTTGTTTGTGCAGAATTTTTGCTATGCTTGCGATATGATGGATACAAAAAAACAAGTTGTCGTAATCCACGGTGGAGATACGTTTGATACGTATGAAGACTATTTAGAGTTTTTGAAAAGTCGGGTTTTGGATTTTGAAGAACTACGCACCGGGCAAAAAAGGTGGAAAGATAATCTTGGTACCGACCTAGGCGCAGACTACGAAGTGATCGCTCCTAAAATGCCAAATTGGTTTAATGCAAAATATTTGGAATGGAAGATCTGGTTTGCTAAAATCGTTCCGCACCTTAACGAAGAAGTTATTTTAGTAGGGCATTCTATGGGTGGAATTTTTTTAGCTAAGTATCTTTCCGAAACGGAACTCACTAAAAAGATAAAAGCTTTGTTTTTAGTAGGCGCTCCCTTTGATAGCGTCGACACTGATTCTGTGGCTGACTTTACT
This sequence comes from Candidatus Doudnaibacteriota bacterium, assembly GCA_046595755.1. GTDB lineage: Bacteria > Patescibacteriota > Doudnabacteria > UBA920 > VMFF01 > JAQBQP01. The sequence goes on from JBKJSV010000011.1 coordinate 1,642, forward strand.
CTTGGTGATCTAACAAAAATAAACAGCCAGTCTAGTATAGTTTTTATTTACCATAGCACGGATGATGATGTTGTTCCTTATTCTGAAGCAGCGAAGTATGCTTCAGCAATTAAAAACTCTGAATTAAAAACCTTTACTGACCGTGGTCATTTCAGACAAGAACATCTTTTTGAGTTAGTAAAAGACATACGTTCATTAAATTAATTTTATGCAAGAACTTGTAAAAATAATCGTATTTGTTCCTGAAACACACGCAGACTTAGTTCGAGAGAGCCTGGGTAACGTAGGAGCTGGTAGAGTCGGTAACTATACCTTCTGTAGCTTTACCACAAAGGGCATAGGAAGGTTTAAACCGGGGGAGGGAGCTAATCCAGCCATCGGTGAAGTAGGGCAGCTTGAGATGGTGAATGAAGACAGAATCGAGGTCGCTTGCCCTAAGGAAATGCTAAATGATGTCATTAAAGCTATTAAGGACGTACATCCCTATGAGGAAGTGGTAATAGATATTTATCCGATGCTGGTTCTGGATAATAAATAGATCTTTTGTGGATAAACGGGTGAACGAAATGGGGAGTAAAAAAGTTGATCAGCGGATTTCTTAAGAAATCCGCTGATTTTGTAATTATTTGCATACCACAACAGGTGGTGCTAAGATATTTATATGAACACTAGATGTAGTGTTTAGCAGGTTCCCAGGAAACAAAAATAAAAATACACTAAAAGTGGCTTTGTAATAGTCGTTGCCTCATAACGGAGGTTAAACGCGTCTTAAATAACCATAAATTCAACCAATTATGCGTTGCCTAAACTGTAATCATGAAGATACTAAAGTCATAGATTCGCGCGTTGCAGGAGAAGGAATTGCTATTCGACGTAGAAGGGAGTGCACATCGTGCAGTTTCCGTTTTTCTACGTATGAGGAAATGGAAATTCTTGATCTGACGGTGATTAAAAGAGATCGGGTTAAAGAGCTTTACTCCAGGGAGAAAATGGAAAGGGGTATACGAAAGGCTTTCGAGAAACGGCCGATCACTGAGGAAGACTTTAAAAAGCTGGTGTCGCAAATTGAGCAGGAAATTCAAAAGACAGCCAGTCCAGAGATAAGTAGTCAGCAGATCGGGGATATAGTCATGAAAAAGATTAAAAAGGTTGATAAGGTCGCATATGTTAGGTTCGCCTCGGTCTACAAATGCTTTGAAGATATAGAAGAGTTTAAAGCTGAATTACAAAAATTATAAAATAATAAAACTAATCAACAAGAACCATGACTGAAAACTTACAAACCAGGACTAAGAACGCACTATCCGAATTAGGAGAAAAGATTTTTTTAGATCGTTATGCTGTTAAGGATGCTAAGAAAGAAACTTTGACTGAAGGAGATGCTGTTGTTGTTTGTGTGAACTTAAAAACCGGGCAAAGAGAAATTGGTACAGTAAAATCAGTTGACCAAATAACTCGCCAGGTGGAAGTTGCTCTACGCGATGGTACTGTAGAAACTCGTTCAATAGACCATGTGGACAAACCTTTGGAGACTGTTCCTGAACAAATGTTTGAACGCATTGCCAATCATATTTCTAGCGTTGAAAAGACTCAAGAGAAAAAAGACGAATGGAATGGTAAGTTCCGAGAATTGATGGACGACTGGAAATACGTTCCAGCGGGAAGAATTTTTACCGGCGCAGGAACCGGCCAGAATCTAACTTTTTACAACTGTTATGTTATTCCATGTCCCGAGGATTCTCGTGGTGGAATTTTTACGACTCTTCAGCAAATGGCTGAAATTATGTCTCGTGGCGGCGGTGTTGGAATCAACCCGTCTTCTCTTCGCCCTAGATACGCTTATGTGAAAGGTGTTAATGGTCGCTCTTCCGGCGCGGTTTCCTGGGCTTCTTTGTACAGCTTTGTTACAGGCTTAATTGAACAGGGCGGTTCCAGACGTGGTGCCTTGATGCTTATATTAAATGTTTGGCACCCTGATGTCTTAGATTTTATCAATGCCAAAAGAGAAGCGGGGAAGATTACTAACGCTAATATTTCTGTGGGAATTACCGATGATTTTATGCATGCGGTGAAGAATGATTTGGATTGGGATTTGGTTTTCCCGGACACTGAAGATCCTAAGTATAAAACAGAATGGGCTGGTATGCAGGGTGATATACGTAAGTGGAGAGAAGCAGGGGGAAAGTTGATTAAATATAAAACAGTTAAGGCAACAGAAATTTGGAATCAGATTATATCTTCGGCATGGTCATCTGCTGAACCTGGAATGTATTTTATCGATCGAGCAAATGACATGTCTAACTCGCATTATTATGCAGGACTTCCTTGTACTAACCCCTGCGGAGAGCAACCGTTGCCAGCTTGGGGAGTTTGTAACCTTGGGCACGTTAACTTGGCAAAGCACTTGAGTGGCGCAGATGTAGATTGGAATAAATTAAAAGAAACAGTGCAATACGCTGTCAGGTTCCAAGATAACGTTATTGATGCTACGCCATATTTCTTTGATGAGAATTTCAAACAGCAAATGTCCGAGCGACGTGTTGGCATGGGTACAATTGGTTTAGCCGAGATGCTTGTTAAACTTGGTATTCGTTACGGTAGTGAGGACGCAGTTAGATTCATAGATAAACTTTATCAGTTTATCGCGGTGACCGCTTACGAGACTTCTGTGGAGCTGGCTCGGGAGAAGGGTGCTTTCTCACAGTTTGATGCTGAAAAGTTTTTGGAAAGTGGTTTCATGAAAGGCATGCCAGAATACATTCGTAGTATGGTCCGCCAATACGGAATACGTAATGTCACAATCATGACCCAGGCTCCAACTGGAACCATTGGAACTATGGTTGGAACTTCGACAGGAATCGAGCCGTTCTTCTCATGGACATACTTCCGTAAATCTCGTTTAGGTGTTCATGAAGAAAAAATCAAGCTTGCTCAAGATTGGTTAGCAGCCAATCCCGGCCAAGAATTGCCTAACTTCTTTGCCACGGCAATGGATTTAGCACCAGAGGATCATGTTAAAGTTCAAGCTGCGGTTCAGCGTTGGACTGACTCAGCAATATCAAAAACATGTAATGCCCCTTCGAATTACTCAATTGAGGACACGGCTAAGCTATATCAAATGATGTATGACTTAGGATGTAAGGGCGGAACAATCTATCGTGATGGTTCTCGTGATGAACAAATTTTGGCAACAGATTCAAAGAACTTAGGTAAAGACGCTCATGACCAGGTTTCCGCTAAAGCAGGGCTAGTGGCAGCTGTGGAGGCTGGTAGTACTAAGACCTTAATAACAGCGGAGATTAAAGGAGAGGATTTATTACAGGTGGGTGAGAATAAATTCTTGATTAAGAAGTTGATTCAGAATGGTCACCGATATGAAGTGGTGCCTAGAGAAAGACCTTCTGAGATGTCTGGTACGACTTACAAGCTAAACACTTCCTACGGACATTTGTTTGTTACGATAAATGAAGACGAGCATGGTCCATTTGAAGTATTTGCAACCTTAGGTAAGTCCGGTGGTTTCTTCGCCGCTCAGTCTGAGGGTTTGTGTCGTATGATTTCTTTGGGTTTGCGATCAGGAGTTAGTGTCGAAGAAATTATAAAACAGCTGAAAGGTATACGCTCAACCGAGGTTTCTTTCAATCAGGGCGAAATGATTTATTCGTTACCCGATGGTATTGCCAAGACTTTGGAGAAGCACATAAATAAAAAGCAGCAAAGTCTACAGTTGGCATTTAAAGACTCCACGGATCAGAAGGAAGTGATAACCGAAGAAGCAAAAATTGCTATCACCGAACCTGTTGCGGTTTCCACAGGAGCTACTGTTAGTGATCCAAAAAAGATGACTGTTGCGGACTTTGGCCACGCGCCAGTCTGTCAGACTTGCGGCTCGATGCTGCGAATGGCAGAAGGATGTATGAAGTGCGAAAGCTGCGGGTACTCTAAATGCGGATAAACAAACGCCCGGCTTAGCCCGGGCGTTTTAATAATTTTTTAATTTTATGGTTAATAAAGATTTAGTTCGCAAGTCCCGTAAAGGTTTGAATATATTTTATTACGGGAAAGGAAAAGGTAAGACCACCGCGGTAATGGGTTTGGCCGCTCGTGCAGCAGGAGCAGGAATGGATGTTTTAATTTTGCAATTTGTTAAATCAAAGAAAATTAAGAAGGGTCAAAAGTTACAAAGTGGGGAGTGGTCGACTTCTTCAGAAATTATTTTTTTTGATGCTATCAGGCAGTCGAAAGGTTTGGGATCAATTAAATCAGAAGCGGTTGGTGCGGGTTTTGTTGGAATACTCGGTGACAAGAAGGAAAGGGACGTCCATGTAAAGGAAGCTCAGAAAGGTTTGGTAATGGCTAGAAAAGCAATCGCCTCAGATAAGTTTGATCTTATTATTCTGGATGAGTTGATTTCTGCTTTAGAGTTAAAGTTGCTTTCTGAGAAAGAAATTATTGCTTTACTAACCAATAAGCCCAAGTACTTACATTTGGCTTATACAGGCCATGATAGATTTGGTAAAATTATCAAGGTGTCAGATTTAGTTTCTGAAATCACAATGGTTAAGCATCCGTACTATAAAGGTGTGGTTGCTCAACGGGGGATTGATTTTTAGTTTTAAGTTTATCTGGATATAGAAGGTAGTGGAAAGGGAATAGCTTCTTTAAGTATTCTTACTTGATCAGACTGCGCGTCAAGGATATCTTTAATAATCGGCACTACCACAGATTTACGGTAGTTATCTGGGTATTTCTCAGGGTTCAATATAGGAAAGACTAAAGCGGGTACATAGAGTTCAGAAGACTCGTTATTTTGGTAGTTCCAGTGGCGCATCAACTGAATGCTAGGGGTGCCTAATTCAATATCTTTTGTTTTAATCGGTTCATCTACTGGGTAGTAACCGTTCATGCCCCCTTTGTTAACCAAGGACATTATGCGCTTAATGTCAGTTTCTGTGGCGTAAAGTGAGCTTTCGTAGTTCGGAAAGGTTAGCTCATTCAGGCTAGTTACTTTTTTATCAGAGAATCTAACGTTCACAGTTAAGCCGTACTCGTTGCCGCTTTCATCGAATATTCCAATGCTATTAATTTTTGCTGGGTAAATAACAGTTCCTGAATCTGGAATCCAAAAAGAGGATTTATCAGACGTAGCAAGATATCGAATTCTCCAATCATCAGCGACTTTAGGTTGGCCGTATTTACTCAGGTTTATTCCATGATTTTGAACAAACTGGTTTGCGGCAGTAATTAGGGCTTCGTCGTTTGGTACCTCAGGCATGGTAATTCTTTGTTCTTCCATAGGCATGGCACAAGGCGCTCCGTAACCGCAGCTCATTGGATTATAAGCTTCGTAAATACTGATGTGGCCATCTTTGGCGTTGACGTTTATTATGTATCCATTTTTTTCAGAGACGGAGAAGTTATCAAGTGAAAGATCACCAAAGGCTTTAAAGTTTATGACTCCTAGATCAGTGTTTCTTAAAATATTGCCGAGTGGTTCAGTGGAAGAGGTGTTTTTAACTTTCCGTAAAACCTCAAGTTTATCTTTTGGGATTACAACGGCTTCTCCATTATAGATGTAGCGGTAATATGTTGGCTGATATAGACGTATATCAGATTGATCCGCCTTATCGCCACTGGAGAGGCCTCCTCCGGAGGGTGGTACGGCTAGACTCATATTTTCCGGCATCCCAACGGGTTGGTTGCTCTGAAGAGTTGGGGAGGCAGGAGCGGAACCTAGGCCCGTGCGACTGTCCGCGGATGCGCTGACATTAGAAAGAGTACCGAATGCATTATCAGCTAATCGGACAATTTTCCCACTATCGGTACTAACCAGTTGTGGTTGAGTAATTTTGTTCTTTTGTAGAGTCACTGCTCCAACTATTAACACTAGAAACAATGCTGTGCCAAACGCGAAGTTGAATTTTCTCATTTTATTTATTTCTCCTAAGACTCGAGAGGGGAAAGCAAGAGTAGGTTTGTCGGTATGTTTTCGTAATTCCATACGCAAACGCTCTTTAAAGTTCTCATCTAGAGTTATGTTAGGCTTAGATTTAAGAAGGACAATAATTATTTCAGTTAGTTCTTTTTCTCTGGTTTTTAAGTTTGGGTCTACAGCGTACAGTTCTTCTAGTAACTGAGGTAGTAACTTAGGTAATGATTCCGGTGAAGAGTTTTCGTATTGTGAATTCATAAGGTTCCTTAAAATAGTTGTCCTTTAATTATTAGAAGGGCAAGTATAGTCATGGAAAAATGTCCTTGTAGCTTTTCCATTGCTCTATAAAATACCATTTTGCAGCTGGCTTCGCTTTTACCAATAATAGCGGAAATGTCCTTGAAAGGGAGATCGTCCCAAACTCGCATTAAGATTATGTCTCGTTGTTCATCGGGTAGGGTATGAAGATAACCCTTGATTTTTTCTAATTCCAATTTGGTGGATGTATTTAAGTTTATATCCTCAGAACTAGAAGCATTTAATATTGAATCGAGGTCGACACTTTCAGGTTGATTTCTATTCTTTCTGGAATGGTCAATAATGTTGTTACGAGCAATTGAATATATCCAAGTCGAAAAAGATCCTTTCTCTTCATCAAATTTGTCGAGATTTCCCCAGGCTTTGATGAAAGTTTTACTGGTTAGATCTTCCGCGGTTTCTTTGTGGTGGGTGCGGAAGTAGACGAAGTTGTAAACTTTTGCGAAATGGATGTCATAGAGCTCATTGAAGTGCTCAGCATCGATTTTTTCCATGGTGTGCAGCGATGGTTAAAGGTTTTAGATTACCTTTATATTTTATATTACGTAGAGAAAAGGGGAAAGTAACGACTAAGTAGGTACTTTTTGTGTTATTATTTTGATATGGTAAGCCAGTATCCAAAACTTATTCAGGGCGACTCTAGACGTCTAAATGAGCTGATCCCTAAGGAATCAGTAGACTTGGTTTTAACATGCCCTCCTTATTGGAATGAAGTGATTTACTCTGAGGACCTTGAGCAACTTTCGAAAGTTGCAGACTACAGTAGTTTTCTTAAAGAGCTGCTAAAAGTTTGGCAAGCCACTGAACAGATTTTAAAACCTGGTGGAGTACTTGCGATATGGCTGCATGATTTTTACCGCGAAGATGTATTTGGTGAAAAGGTTTATATTCCCTTTCATGCTGATCTTGTGCATTCTATACCCGAGGGAATGGTGATGAGAAACATTTTAGTTTGGGATCGCTATCTTTCTCGAAACAAAGGATCCTATCCAGTAGAATCTGCACTGGGTACGAGATTACAGTACGTTCTTATTTTCCAAAAACCGGGCCATGGGGAAAATCAGGAATTAATTCACAGAAGTCTTTTAGAAAATTTTTGGAATCCCATTTGGCGAAAAAAAACTCATCCTCATTTGCTTGGGTCCCAGCTTTTATTTCGCTTAGCTTTTGAAGTTGGTAAGCATTTCAAAGAAAATTTAAATCCGCTCAAGAACTTTTTTAACAAAAAATTTATACGGGATGCGTACCTTCCTAGTAGTTATGCCACGGAGGATCCAGAGGAAGTAATTCGACGTTTAATAGATGATTACTCGGGGATCGGGGATGTGGTCCTTGATCCGTTTATGGGTTCGGGCACAACTGTTAAAGTAGCTCAAGAAATGGGCCGCTCGGGAGTTGGTGTGGATATAAATTTTGAGGCGATTGAAAAAGCTAAGAACAAACTTAAATCCATGTTAAAATAACAGGGTAATAACTTAATGGATGCTATGAAATTAATAGAACCACGCAATTTAAAGGGCTTTAGAGACTATTTGCCAAAAGATCAGATAGTGCGAGCTCGGATGCTAGAAAAGATCAAAATAGTTTTTGAGCGTTTTGGGTTTGAGCCACTGGAAACTCCAGTCTTGGAATACCAAGATATTTTAGGTGGAAAGTATGGAGAAGAAGGTGAAATGTTGATGTACCGTTTTAAAGACAACGGTGACCGGGATGTCGCAATGCGCTACGATTTAACCGTGCCTCTTGCCCGGGTTGTCGCGCAATACCAAAACGAGTTACCTAGGCCTTTTAAGCGGTATCAAATTGCTCCTGTCTGGCGTGCAGAGAATACTCAGCGCGGAAGGTACAGGGAGTTTTATCAGTGTGATGCCGATGTCGCCGGAACTGCTGTGGGTATAGCTGATGCTGAATGTATCGCAATGATGGAGCAGATTATTTTGGGTTTTGGAATAAAGAAATTTAAGATCCAAGTAAGTAACCGTAAAATTTTAAACGCAATAATGTTGACTGCGAACGTACCGGCTGACAAAATCGCGGTCGCTATTCGAGCGATAGATAAAATAGATAAGATCGGCGCCAAAGCTGTTTCTGCTGAATTGCAGGAAAAAATTAAAATGAGTGTTAACGAAGCGGAAGGCCTGATCAGGTTGGCATCTACAAGAGTTCCGGATATCGGTGCTTTAAAAACTTTCATGAGCAAGTATATTTTGAAGCAGCCACAAGGGCAAGAAGGCTTTGATGAGCTTAATAAAGTTTTTATCGCCTTGAAAGAAATGGGTGTTAAGAACGTTGAAATAGATTTGTCGTTAGCTCGAGGCTTGGATTATTATACTTCAACTATTTTCGAAGCTAAGATTACAGAAAAAAGCAAAGAAGGTAGCTTTAGTTCTGTTGCGGGCGGTGGTAGGTATGACAAACTAATTAATCTTTTTACTGGCAAAGACGTGCCTTCAGTCGGAGTGTCGGTCGGAATAGATCGTTTATTTTCAGCTATGCAGGAACTAGGCTTGCAGGAAGAACAAAATGTTGTAGATGTTCTTGTGCTGAACATTGAACCCAGCTTGGAACAAAGCTACTTAAAAATTGTAACCGAGTTACGGGCGAAGGGTTTTAATTCAGAGGTCTATTACCAGTCTGTGGATATGAAAAAGCAGTTTGCTTATGCCGAGGCGAAATCGATACCTTTCGCCATTATCTTCGGGGAGAATGAGAGTAAGAGTGGCGAAGTTACGATTAGAAATTTAAAAACTAGAAAACAAGTAGTTGTAAAGCTAAAAGATTTAGTCAAAGAAATAAAAAAACTGGTTAAGTAATAAACAATGTCCAAACAAAAACAAATAGAGAGTGAGCAGTTGGTAGAGCTAAATGATCCCGAGTCTGGTTTAAGAGGGTTTATCGCGATTCATACCACAAAACCGGGTTCAGCGCTTGGCGCAACCAGGATGTTTGAATATGCCAATCTTGAAGATGCTAAAGTCGATGCTTTGCGTCTTGCTAAGACAATGACCTATAAATGCGCTATAGCT
>JBKJSV010000015.1:0-5498 GCA_046595755.1 Candidatus Doudnaibacteriota bacterium
TGTCTATTTTATATCCTTTTTGATTAAAGTCGTGGATATATTATACGTTTTTTAGCCTTTTTGAACAAGGTAATTTTATGTCTAAAACCGACAAAATTACCTTGTTCAAAAAGGCTAAAAAACGTATAATATATCCACGACTTTAATCAAAAAGGATATAAAATAGACAATGTCATTCTTAGAAAAGATATTCGGTGGTAACAAACAGGTCGTTTCGAAATTACAAAAAACCGTTGATCAAATAAATGCTTTGGACTCAAAGTTCGCTGCTTTGTCCGAGCAGCAAATGAAAGAGCAAGTCCAAATTTGGAAAGATGAGTTAAAAGATAAAGAGTACGAAGAGCAGAAAAAAAGGCTCAACGATCTTCTGCCGGAGTCTTTTGCAATTACTCGTGAAGCTGCAAAGCGTAGTGTTGGCCAACGCCATTACGACGTGCAATTGATTGGGGGTATCGTTTTACACCGCGGTCAAATTGCGGAAATGAAAACCGGTGAAGGAAAAACCTTGACCGCTGCTTTACCATTGGTGCTTAACGCTTTAACAGGTCGTGGTACTCACTTGGTCACAGTTAACGACTATCTTGCGAGGTGGCAGGCTTCTTTGATGGGGCCTATTTATCATTCTCTAGGGTTAAGCATATCGTCTATTCAACATGAAAAATCTTTTATATACGATCCAACTTATCAACCGGAGGAAGAAGAAATTCAGCGCATCGAAGCGGAGACGCAGGGTTTGGTTTTGGACGTAAAGCATATGCGTCCAGTAACTCGTCGGGAAGCTTATGCCGCGGATATTACTTATGGCACGAATAATGAATTCGGATTTGATTTTTTAAGAGACAACATGGTTGGCAACATTAATCAAATGTCTCAGCGAGAATTGCATTATGCCATCGTCGACGAGGTCGACAGCATTTTAATTGATGAAGCGAGAACGCCATTAATTATTTCTGCGCCTGACACTGACCCAACGGATAAGTATTATCAGTTCGCTTCCTTAGTCGAAAAACTAACGGAGGGACCGGACTATGCTGTTGATGAAAAGAAAAAAGGTGTTGCATTGAGCGAAGAGGGTATTGCTAAGCTGGAGAAAATGCTTAACGTAAAAAATATTTACGAACAGGAAGGTATCAGTACCGTCCATCATTTAGAACAAGCTTTGCGCGCCCGATCCTTGTTTAAGCGCGATAAAGATTATGTCGTTCGAGATGGGGAAATAATTATCGTTGATGAATTTACCGGTCGTTTAATGTTTGGCCGCCGTTACTCTGATGGGCTGCACCAAGCTATCGAAGCTAAAGAAAACGTTAAGATACAACAAGAGAGTAAAACTTTAGCTACGATTACTTTCCAGAATTACTTTAGAATTTTTAAGAAGTTGGCTGGTATGACCGGTACTGCCACCACTGAGGCAGAAGAATTTTTCTCAATATACAAGTTAGAAGTTGTGGAAATCCCAACCCATAAGCCGATGGTTCGTATCGATAGAGCAGATTCAGTTTATAGAACCGAAGAGGGGAAGTTTGCTGCTTTAACACGAGAAATTACTGAGCGCCACCGCAAGGGCCAACCGATGTTGGTTGGTACTGTTTCTATTCAAAAGAATGAGCTTTTGGCAGAGCATTTGCGCAAAGCAGGTTTGCCTTTTGAGATTTTGAATGCAAAAAACCATGAACGAGAGGCGCATATTATTTCTCAAGCTGGACGTTACGGAGCAATAACTGTAGCCACTAATATTGCTGGTCGAGGAGTCGATATTTTATTGGGAGGTAATCCTGTGGATCCGGAAGAAGCTGGCCGCGTTCGAGAGGCTGGCGGTTTGGCTGTGATCGGTACAGAGAGACATGAGTCACGACGTATCGACAATCAATTACGAGGACGTTCAGGACGCCAAGGTGATCCAGGTTCCTCACAATTTTTCGTTTCAGTTGAAGATGAATTAATGCGACTATTCGGTGGCGATCGGTTGCAATCTTTGATGGGTAAATTGGGTATTCCCGATGACCAGCCAATAGAGAACGCTATAGTTTCAAGATCTATTGAATCAGCTCAAAAGAAAATTGAGGGGCTTAACTTCGATACACGTAAGCATGTTCTAGAGTACGACGATATTATGAACAAGCAGCGCGATATTATTTATAGAAAACGTCGTGAATGGTTAGCCCAAGACGTTAATATGAAAGATGAAGTGTTAACTTTAATTGAAAAAGAGGTTAGAGAAATTGTTACTAATCACTTTTTATCAGAGAACGAGATTCAAGTGATGTTCGATTCCTTGAACACAATTTTCCCCGTCGGGAACGAGGAAGCTGGAGAGATGGTGAAAATTTCTAAACAACCGGGTGATTCGGAATTTGCTTTAATCGATTACGCCGTTGCGTTAGCAAAGAAGCGCTATGAAGAAAAGGAAAAGGTTTTGCCAGAGCCGGGTATTATGCGTCAAATAGAAAGAGTCACCGCCCTGCAAAGCTTAGATAATCTTTGGATGGAACATTTGGATACGATGGAGCATTTGCGTGAATCTGTTGGTTTGCGCGGTTATGGCCAACGTGATCCCTTGGTTGAGTACAAACGAGAATCTTTTGATTTGTTTAAAAGATTGCTGGCCGAGATTTACAAGAGCATTGTTTACACTGTTTATCACATCGGGATTGTTCCTCAGGCTAGCGCGCCAATAGATTTAGTTGCAGCGCCAAACCCTGAGAATGTAAGTCCAGAAGGCGAATCGATAGGTAGAAACGAATTATGTTTTTGCGGATCGAATCGAAAATATAAGAAGTGTGGCCTGTTGAATACCGATGAACACCAGCAAAATATGGTTAAGAAAAATGGAAACTAGAAAAGCAACCCTTTGTTTTGTTAGAGAGGGTGATAAGATATTACTAGGCATGAAAAAAAGGGGTTTCGGTGCTGGGCGCTGGAATGGTTTTGGAGGTAAGGTTAATCCAGGTGAAAACATTTTAGAAGCGGCAAAGCGTGAATTGCAAGAAGAATCCGGTTTGGTAGCAGATGAAATGAATTTGGTCGGAGTTATCTCTTTCGAATATGATTACCAAGATTATTTAACCGAAGTAAGCGTATTTGATATCAAAAGCTATGCCGGCGTACTAAGTGAGAGTGAAGAGATGAGACCGGAATGGTTCGCTCTAGGTAATATCCCATATAAGGAAATGTGGCCAGATGATTTGATTTGGCTGCCAGAATTCCTAAATGGAAAAAAAATCACAGCAAGTTTCGTTTACGACAAAGATGATAAAATAGTGCAGCAGAAAGTAATAACTACTTAAGTAATGGCGCTAGACGGATAAAAAATAATGGAAAAGAAAGTCTATTTCGCAGGAGCTATAAAGGGTGACCGTTCAGCAGCAGCTATTTTTAAGGACATCATCGAACATATTCAGTCTTTAGATGCTAAAGTTTTAACGGAGCATTTTAAGTTAGAGAATCCGAACACTTTTCTCGCGGAATTTATTGGAAAAGAGCATGCCGATTTGTTGCCGGAAGATATAGAAAAACAAGATACCGCTTGGATAAACGAATGCACCCATCTGGTTGCAGAAGTGTCCGCACCTTCTACCGGCACAGGGAGAGAGATAGAGTATGCTCGCAGTAAACACCTATATGGTTATCCCGAAGCTAAAATATTGTGTCTTTACAGAGAGGGGTCTCGTGCCAGTGCAATGATAACAGGCATGACCGCTGACCGTTATCCAACAGTCACAGTTAAAGTCTATAAAGATTTAGCTGATTTAAAAGAAATATTAAATAACTTTTTTAATTAAGAGAAAGGAAAATATGACTAACGATTTTAAAAAGAAGTTGCCGACCAAGAATGAGCAAATGCTCTATGAGGTCGCTACTCATATTCATGAAATAGAGCAGCGTTTGTGGTCAGTTTCCTCACATATGTTGGCGATGGGCGCGGCTATGAATGTTGATCCTAAAAAGATGGCTGAAATGTTAACAGGCGACGATGCAAAACTAAAAGAGTATGCTCAAAAAATCAATGAAGAAATTGGTAAAATTGAAGCTGCTAAAAAAGAATCCGCGCCCCAAACAGTTGATGATTCTGAGGCAGCGGTTTCTAAATAAGAAATGAAATACGACTCTAAAAATTATTGGTTGATGAAAAGCGAAGCAGAAATGTTTTCGATCGATGATTTTAAAAATGATGGAGATGTAATTTGGACAGAAGTTCGTAACTACCAGGCTCGTAACACAATGCGTGATTTAATGAGCGTTGGAGATTATTTTTTCTTTTATCATTCTAGTTCCAAGCCTTCCGGGATTTTTGGTTTGGGAGAGATAATAGAGACAGGTATTGCTGATCCAACCGCGGTAGATAAAAAAAGCGAATATTACGATTCTAAAGCAACAACAAAAAATAACCCTTGGACAACAGTAAAGGTCAGATTCCTTGAAAAATTTCACAATGGAATTTCTTTAGAAGAGATTAAGAGAAATAAAAAATTGTCTAAAATGGTTTTACTTCAGTTGGGTAGCCGACTTTCAGTTCAGCCGGTTCGAGGTGAAGAATTTCAAGAGCTAATGAAGATGCTGAAAGGTAACCATGCCTAAGGTAAGTAGAGTTACAAAACAAAAACTGCTTAATGCGGTTGCGCATGAAATAGAAAAATCTGCTCTTTGCAAAAAAAATACAATTGGTAAGTCGGTGCCAGGCGACGGTAATCCAGACGCAGATATTATTTTTATCGGGGAGGCTCCAGGTAAAAACGAGGCTGAAACAGGAAAACCTTTTATTGGACGAGCCGGTAAAATGCTTCGCCAGGGCATCGCATCAATTGGCTTGAGTGACTCCGATGTTTTTATAACAAGTCCGGTTAAGCGTTTACCGGTGCACACAACCCCCAAACCGGAGGAAATTCTCCACGGTACAACTCATTTGATGAAGCAATATAATATTATTGAGCCAATAATAACTGTTTTGCTGGGACGTGTCGCGGTCTTGGCTTTACTGAATAAGAATATTTCTGTAATGAAGGAGCATGGAAAAATTATTAGAACTACTGACGGAAGAGTTTATATGATTATGATGCATCCGGCGGCACCTTTATACTCCGGGAATTTAAGAGAGGATTTTTTTAAAGATTTTAAAAAACTCGGAAACCTATTAAAAAAGCATGGAAAAATTAAATCTGCAAAGTAAAAAATTTATGGCATTTCTGATTGTCGTAGTAGCAATTATTTTATATTTACTATTTGTTTGGATTAGGATTCAGTACGTTGTACGCACAGCTGCTTTACAAAGCTTCTCTTATAACGACACTATTGTCGGGCAAGGATCTCAGTTAAGATATATCGCAGCAGGCGATAGTGTTACGGCAGGGCAAGGGGCTAGTTCAGTTGAAAATACTTTTTCTCAAAAAATATTGCAAGAATTTGCTAAAAAGAATCATGTTTCTTACAAAAACATTGCTGTTAGCAAATTCTTGCAATATTTTTTGAGAAAAAGTATTTTCAACTGAACTAGCCCCTTG
>JBKJSV010000018.1:0-4223 GCA_046595755.1 Candidatus Doudnaibacteriota bacterium
CGTTAGGTGCAAACCATGGACAACCAAAATGACAGACATTTACTCTCAAATTACAAAACAGTTCGACTATCTTAAAGACCGAGGTCTGGCTTTTAATTACTCCGAATTAAAGGGAAAACTTGGTGACAGAAGTATTCAAAAATTCACTTACGACAATCTTATCTTAGGAAAGAAATTTGAACTTGTTTATTGCACGACAAACCTAAATTCAACTATATATGGTTTCCTTATTAAATCAGACAACAAAAAACCATTAGACCCCGAGAATTATATTCCTTTTGACCGACTAAGATGTTTTTTCGGTGAAAACAGTGAAATAATTTTCTTTGGTAATGAGCAGTATGAACTTACTTATAAATTAAAAGAATTTAAATTAGTTATTGAAAAATTTCTTCATTGTGTAACAACAAATGAATGGGTAGACTACAAAAAGTTATTAAATCACGAAAAGGAAATTTATGTTTTAACACTGGAGCCTCAAAATTATTACATCTGGGCTGACGAAATCAAGACAAATGAATTTATTAAAAATTTCTTAAATATAACTTTTGACGCTTCTATGGAGCCACCTTACGAAGCACATGGACTGAAATTAAAATCAAAAAACAACATTGAATTTCATATCTCACATGGTTATAAATCTCGGGACGATGTTGGATTTTCAATTCAAGTTACTCACTCAGACAAAAAAACCGAAAATCATGAGTTAATGAACGTTGGGACAATTAAAGTGGTTGAATTTATTAAACAAATGGTCAGCACCTAACAGCAAATAAACGTAAGCGGGCGGACTCGGTCATCGTTCGCGCGCAAGAGTTCGGCCACTTCGTGACATTTTATTTGCGGCTCACTAATAAACATGTATCTTTAAATAACCTTTTGTCGGTATAGACACAGGAGGCTTCGAAAGCCCGCCTACGTCTATTCGCCAAACGTTACCTGCAAGCGTAAAGAACGACAATGACACAGTGGACAATTCATATTTTTACAATAATTTTTCTGCTACTTGGACAGCGTAGTACTGGCCAGACAAATTATTCAACAACGGAAATCGTTGGACTTTGGAAATCCCCGAGAGACATTGCCGTGGTTCATTTCAAATTTGACAGTAGCGGGACAGTAGCTCGTGACAACTACGGTGACATTTCAGACTTCCATTTTACGGGTCACTATTCCGTTCGCAAAGACAGTATTATTATCGTTTACGACACTCTGACAACTTTACAAAGGAAAATTTATCGCACGCAAGCATCCAAAATTGACAATGACACGCTCCTTATAATAAATAAAAATAAAATCAGAGTAAATAAATATCTATTTGTTTACAACCAAGACAGAGAAGAAGTCATATTCAAGGCAGATAGCACTGGACTTCTTACATATAAAGTAAAAGATTTTGACGACCAATTTCTGCTCTCACAATTTAGATTTAATCAATGGGTAGTTATAGACACCTTGTCAAGTCCAGATAACGATTACCTTGACATAAAGAACTACCAATTACCAATACATTCCGGGACAAATGAATTTAGAATTATCATTTCAAATAAAATCTTAAAAAGGTTTACGGTGCAATCAGTAAAGCCTATCGTAAAGCTGAGCACTAAAAAAGTCACTGATAAAATAAAATTTAGTTCACCGACATATTATGAACTCTTCGACAGTTATGGAAAATTATTAATGAGCGGAACAGCAGACACTATCGACTGTAGCAAATTGACTGAAGGACACTACTATATTAACTATGACACGCAGACAGCAAAAATTAAAAAGACGTAAAACGCCAGCAGGTAACACGGGTTTTGCGTTAGTGGGCGGACAGTGCGAAAAGAAACATTTGAGCAATTAATAAACTTTGGTGCTGGCAGACAGTTTTCGGTTTCAAAAGCCCACCAACGCAAAGCCCGAAACCGTTAGGTGCAAGCGCGGGGACAAATCCCGTTAGACAAACAACCATGACAAAAAGAATAATATTTTACATTCTCTTTTTTATTTGCGCCTCGACATCGACTTTTATTTTCCATTTAAATGACGACTACATATTTTTTACGGGTCTTTTTCCCGGACTTTTGTTTATCCTGACGACAATTATTTGCTCAACTTTCGTCACTAAATTGACATTAACATCGACACTTAAATTTGCTGGACTAGCCTACCTCTTATATGCGGTTATTTTTTACCTGACCTTACTATCATCATACTTCGCATTTTTTGTTGGTATAATAACAGGCGGACTTGGTTCCTTGGGCTACTTCGCACTTTATAATGATCTTATCAGGACAATTAACTACAACAAAAAAACGGTTTTTGCACTTGGATCTCTCGCTTTTCTTATAAATGCAATAATCCTTTTTACACCAATCCGTAACATTGACACTGACTTTTTTCGCAGGGACATGAGTGGCAATTTCTCAACAACCTTCTTTATTTGGCAATATATTATTGGGGTTGCACTGACAAATAAAATAACCACCGACAATAAATTAATAAACTGTGTGCCCGCGCCAGACACCTAACAGCACCTACTGGTAATTTTTTGCGGGTTAGCGCTCAAATGCGTAACTTGACATAGCAAAAAACTACCAGTAGCCGCCAAACGTTAGGTGCAAGTGGTGGACATTCCGCCGAACAGAGAAACAATGACAAGACAATATTTAGTTTATTTCATTCTGTTTGTTACGCTACATTCTTTTAGTCAAGCAGACATCCAAAAAATTAAGGTCAAAAAAGGTCTTACAGACACCATTGACTATAAAAACGTAACTCCTCTTCAAAAGTATAAGCTGACTTATAAAACGGTAGGTAAAAACTATATGGACATTTCGTGCAATCCAGTTTTAAGCTTTACGACACTAAGTAGTTTCAACATCGACTCGACATTTATAAGTCGACTCACGGACGACAATGGAAAAAAATTCACCAAAGCTGATACTCTTATTCAAATCACATGGTATTTATACAAAGACTATGAATGTCTTGGTAATAATTGTTGTCACGGACTTCCAATCTGCAAACTGGTAATTAATCGTAAGTCTGACATATTTGTTATTCACAAACAATTCTGTAATTATCACAAAAAATACATTGACCTAAAGTTTCGTGTTAAAAAGTTCTCTAAGTCCGAACTAATCCTTGAAGAATTAAATGACAAAAAAGTTAAAACTACTTACTTTTTTTATTTGTTTTAGTACAGTTAACGTAGCGTAATCTGTGTGCCACCACCTTCACCTAACAGCACCTACTGGCCATTGGGCGGACTCGGGTCATCGCCGCGCGCTATTAACAAGGTCGCTTCGCGAAATTTAATTTGCGGCGGCTAAAAAACTTGGGTATCTTTAAATAACCTTTTGTCGGTTAAGAAAGTTGGTGCTTCGATAGGCCCAACGGCCAGTAGCTGCCAAACGTTAGCTGCCATTTGTTGGGGACAGACTTCCACAAAATAAATTTGGACATTTGAATGTAATGTAATAACTTTGTAATTACATAAATCTAGACAAATGGACATTTCATTGATATCTATCGGAAACTCAAAGGGCATTAGACTCTCAAAGACCATTCTCGAAAAATATAACATTCAAGACACCATTGAATTGATTCTTGAAAAGGGTTATATCATTTTAAAACCTAAGACAAAAGCACGAAGGGGCTGGGAAAAGTCATTCAAAAAAATGCACGAAAATGGCGACGACAAGTTATTCGTATCTGACGTATTTAAAGACGAGGACTTCGAAGAATGGAAATAAAGCAATATCAAATTGTCTTGGTTAATCTCGACCCGACAATAGGCAGTGAAATGAAAAAGACTCGCCCTTGCGTTGTAATCTCTCCGGACGAAATGAATAAGTATTTGCAGACCGTTGTTATTGCACCTATGACAAGCAGTTCAAAAAACTATCCAACAAGAGTTCCTGTTAAACATGGTCGTACAAAAGGTTGGGTTGTCCTCGATCAAATAAGAACAATCGACAGACAACGTATTGTAAAAATTCTCGACCACTTAACAGAAAAAGAAATGTACGGTGTCAAGACAGTTATCCACGAGACATACGTTGCATAACAAACGTCAGCTAACATCACCTACTGGCCATTGGGCGGACTCGGTCATCGTTCGCGCGCTGGGACAGTTGTCCCTTCGGGAAATTTTATTTGCGGCTCACTAATAAAGTAAGTATCTTCAAATAACCTTTTGTCGGTTAAGAAAGTTGGTGCTTCGAAAGCCCAAC
>JBKJSV010000014.1:0-2550 GCA_046595755.1 Candidatus Doudnaibacteriota bacterium
GAGGCGGTAAGGTTTGGATAAGAGTATTTTCCGATAAGCCAGTCACTGTCCACGGCAACGAATCTCCAATGGGTGGAGGTAAAGGAGCTGTCGACCATTTCGTAGCTGTGGTAAAAAAAGGAAGAGTTTTATTTGAGATGGATGGTGTGCCGATTGAATTAGCTAAAGAGGCGATGAGGCTTGCTTCTCATAAATTACCGGTCAAGACGAAATTTATTACTAAAAACGATTAACTTCACGATTATGGACATTAAAGAAATAAGAGAGAAGAAAGACGCCGAGCTTGAAAAAGACGTTGCGGCTTTACAAGAGAAGAGCAGGGAACTGCGATTCAAAATGTCTTCTCAGGAAGTTAAAAATCTTAAAGAGAAGTCTGGGGTAAGGAAAGAGATCGCAAGGATAAAGACAGTTTTAGCTCAACGAAAGAATCAACCTTCTAAATAACAACTATGGAAAAAGTAAGACGCACAAAAAATGGAATAGTGGTTTCTGACAAGATGGATAAAACCGTTGTTGTTCGAATTGATGCATTGAAGCGCCACGCCAAATATAAGAAGAGCTATAAAGTTTCTACGAAGTTTAAAGCTCACGATGAAAATAACGAATTTCACATTGGTGATAAGGTTGAAATTGAAGAAACTCGTCCATATTCGAAAGATAA
This sequence comes from Candidatus Doudnaibacteriota bacterium, assembly GCA_046595755.1. Lineage (GTDB taxonomy): Bacteria > Patescibacteriota > Doudnabacteria > UBA920 > VMFF01 > JAQBQP01. Next base: position 662 of record JBKJSV010000014.1, read on the forward strand.
GTATTTTAAAGTAGTTAAGAAAGCATAATTTTATGTTACAAGTACGATCATGGATGAAAGTTGCAGATAATACTGGCGCAAAGATAGTTGCGGTATTTTCTGTAAATGGCAAAAATAAGAATCGTTTCGCCCGAGTTGGTGACGTGGTTTCTTGTTCAGTAAAAGAAGCTTCTCCTAAAGGCCAAGTGAAAAAAGGAGATAAAGTCTATGCGGTTATTGTAAGAACAAGAAAAGAGCTTCGAAGAAAAGACGGTTCTTATATCAGGTTCGATGATAACGCCGCTGTGCTTGTATCAAAAGATTCTGTTGAACCAAGAGGGACCCGTATTTTTGGTCCAATTCCAAGAGAGCTTCGTGACAGAGGTTTTGCAAAGATTATTAGCTTAGCTCCCGAGGTAATTTAAATATATGAATACGAATTTAAAAAAAGGCGACAATGTCGGGATTCTGCGAGGTAAGGATAAAGGCAAGACAGGTAAGATTGTTTCGGTGAATCGCAAGTCTGGAAAAGTTGTGGTTGAAGGAATAAACATTCTTCATAAGTTTGAGAAGAAAAGCGCTACAACAAAAACCGGACAGAAGATTTCATTCGCGGCCCCAATCCTTGCAAGTAAAGCTATACTGATTTGTCCAGATTGTGGTAAGGGAACAAGAATAGGTTACAAGACCTTAGAAGATGGAAAAAAGCAACGTGTTTGTAAGAAGTGCCAGAAAGCTATATAAACTACTATGAACAGAATTAAGGAAAAATATAATAAGGAAGTCCGCAAAGATTTGCAAACCAAGCTTGGTTTGAAGAACATTTTAGCTGTTCCTCAACTAAAGAAGGTTGTAATCAATGTTGGTGTGGGAAAGATGCATAAGGATACTAAATTTATCGATGCCGTTATTGAAGATGTCCGAAAGATTACCGGTCAGCAACCGATAAAAACTAAGGCACGTAAATCTATCGCAGGTTTCAAAATGCGAGAAAACGATGTCGTTGGTGTCACCGTAACATTGCGCGGTGAAAGAATGTATGACTTTATCGATAAGTTAATCAGTATTGCATTACCTCGTGTTCGAGACTTCCGAGGTCTCAGTCCGGCAGCCTTCGATGGTAGGGGTAATTACCATATCGGTCTAAAGGAGCAAACAGTTTTTCCTGAAATTTCAGAAGAAGGTTTAGAGCATTCATTTGGTTTACAAGTTTCCGTCGTTACAAACGCCGGAGCAGATAATAAAGGTCGAGAACTTCTTAAGAGCTTGGGTTTCCCATTTAACGAAGATAAGTAAAAATATGGCAAAGAAATCTTTAATTGCAAAAGCAACCAGATCAAGAACTAATCCGAAGTATAAGAGTCGCGTAGTCCGCCGCTGCTGGAAATGCGGAAGGAATCGCGGGTACATGAGAGACTTCGATATGTGCAGAATCTGTTTTCGAGAACTTGCTTCAAAAGGTGAAATCCCAGGTATTACTAAGTCTTCCTGGTAACGCAGAACTAATAAGATAATAAAATTATGTTTACAGATCCAATTTCAGACATGCTAACAAGAATAAGGAATGCAGCGGCTACTCGCAAGAGCGAAGTTGTTATGCCTTATTCAAAGTTGAAGCACAATTTAGCAACTCTTCTACAAAAAGAAGGATATATTTCTGCGGTATCAGCTCAGGACAATGCGATTAAGGAACTTCAAATCACTTTGAAGTACGACGGCGCAGACTCTGCACTAACCGATTTAAAAAGAGTTAGCAAGCCAGGCCAAAGAATCTACGCTCCCAGCGATAGAATTCCGAGAGCAAATGGTGGCTTGGGAGTAACTATACTTTCAACATCCAAGGGTTTAATGACAGATAGAGAAGCTCGTAAGCAAAAGTTCGGTGGGGAAGTAATTTGTCAGGTTTGGTA